>NZ_JAFREI010000017.1:0-72761 GCF_017377595.1 Faecalibacterium sp. Marseille-Q0746
AAGCTTTTCGATCTTTTCGAACTTGTGGCTCGTTTTTCAACGTATCCATATTGGTTCTTTCGCTTTGCTTCTGCCGCTTTCAGAAGTCATTCTTTCCGGCGGCCCTTGGCGCTCAAGTATAATACCACATCCCCAGCCTTCTGTCAACACTTTTTTGCATCTTTTTTGAGTTTTTTCTATATTTCTTGAATTTGTTTCATTTCCCCGGCCGGGTGTTTCTTTTTTATCCCATAAACAGCACAAAGCCCTGCGCGCAAACGCAGGGCTTTGAAATACAAATGATCACAGTTCTCCCCGGCCAGACAACGCCCGGTACAGGGTCGTCTCATCGGTATACTCCAGGCTGGCACCCACGGGCAGGCCATAGGCCAGACGGGTGGTCTTGATGCCCAGGGGCTTGATGAGCTTTGCCAGATACATGGCCGTTGCCTCACCTTCAACGGTGGGGTTCATGGCCATGATCACTTCCTTCACTTCACCGTCCCCCAGACGGGCCAGCAGTTCCTTGACCGTCAGCTGTTCAGCACCGATGCCATCCATGGGGCTGATGAGACCGTGGAGCACATGGTACATGCCATAGTACTCCCGGGTGCGCTCAAACGCCTGCACATCACGGGGCGTTTCCACCACGCAGATGACAGAGCGGTCCCGCTTGGCACTGGCACAGATGGGGCAGAGCTCGGCTTCGGTATAATTCTGGCAGACACGGCAGCGGTGGAGCTTGGTGTGGGCGTTCTGGATCGCACCCGCCAGTGCGGCGGCATCCTGATCCGACATGCTCAGTACCTGATAAGCCATCCGGGTCGCACCCTTCCGCCCAATGCCCGGGAACTTGCTGAATTCTTCGATCAGCTTTTCCAGCGGGGCTGCATTATAACCCATGGTGCTCCTCCACTTTGATCAAAGACCGGGAATGTTCAGGCCGCCGGTCAGTTTGCTCATTTCGGCCTCGGCAGTCTCATCCACCTGCTTGACGGTTGCATTGACGGCAGCAGCCACCAGGTCTTCCAGCATCTCGATATCATCGGGGTCCACGGCCTCAGGCTTAATGGTGATGCTCAGCACCTCGTGCTTGCCGTTCATCTTCACAGTGACCATCTCACCGGATGCACTGCCGGTGTACTCAGCAGCTTCCAGCTCTGCCTGCTTGGCCTTCATATCTTCCTGCATCTTCTGGGCCTGACGCATCAGGGAGTTCATATCGGGGCGGCCGAAGCCTGCGGGCATTCTTGCTTTCATGGTTGGTTCTCCTTTTATTTATCGTTTTTTGCGTTCACTATCCTCAATCGACACCTCCAGCCCCAGCTGTGCCAGCTTGCGGAGGGATTCCTCGGCGTTGGCCGAAGCGCGATTGACCGTCTTGGATTCATAGGGGCCGATGGGCACCGCCACACCGGACACCTGCGCGATCAGCTTTTTGATGAGCTTCTGGCTTTCCTTGTTGGCGCGGATAAAATCCCGGAAGGTCTTTCCGCCATCGATAAGCACCCGGGTACCATCAAAGTAACCCTTGGACTTTTTCAGGTAGGTGTAGAGCATGGGATCCTGCTCCTGCAGGAGCTTGATGACCTCTGCCCATTGCGGGAAGGGATTGATCCCCTCTGCTGCCACCTTGCGGGGCTTGTTCAGCGCCGGGTCCGCCGTATATTCCGGCTTGGGCTCCGGCTGAGGCTGGACCGCAGGCACTTCCTGCGCGGGAGCCGGAGGCGCTTCTCTCTGCGGCGGCGCAGCCGGGGCCGGCTCGTCCCAGGGGGGCGGGGCCTCCGAAGTCACCGGCGGTTCCTCCGGCAGGGGCGGAAGCTCTTCTTCCGCAGGAGCTGCTGCTTCTGCCTTGGGAGGTTCCACGGGCTGAGGTACCGTTTCCGGCTCAGACTGCTGCATCGGCGCCGGTTCCACAGAGGGTTCCTGCACGGGAGCCGATGCCGCCGGTGCACTTACAAAAGGCTTGACCGGTGCCGACGCAAACGGTCTGGGGGCCTCCTGTGCAGGGACCGCAGGCCGGGCGGCGGGCACAGCCTGTACCGCCACCTGCTGGGGCGGCTCCGAAAGGCTGAACAGGGCCAGTTCCAGCTCTATCCGCTGGTCACTGCCACGGGTCATGTGCTCCAGAGCGTTGCCCAGAGCCCGGATGGCCCGGATCGCCTCCCGCTGCCCCATCCGGGGGCCTTTTTCCAGATAGAGCTTTTCCTCTTCCGGGGATACACCCGAGAGCAGTGCCTGCCCGCCGGGCAGGGCCGCCAACATCAGCGCACGATAATGGGCAATTAGCTCCTCAGTCAGCCGCTTCACATCCACTGACTGCTGGCGCAGTTGAGCCAGCTGTGCCAGTGCCGCGGCAGCATCCTGCGCTTCCAGCGCATCCGAAATATGGAACAGATAGCTCCGGTCGGTCACACCTGCCATCCGGCGGACAACGTCCGCATCGATCTTTGCCGTGACACCGGCACAGGTATCCAGAATGGACAGCGCGTCTCGCATGGCACCATCGGCAAGGCGGGAGATGAGCTCCGCCCCCTCGCCGGACAGCTCCAGTCCCTCCTGCCCGGCGATGTACTCCACACGCTGGGCGATATCCTCGGGGCCGATGCGGGTAAAATCGTACCGCTGGCACCGGGAAAGGATGGTGGCGGGAACCTTCTGGATCTCTGTGGTCGCCAGAATAAAGATGACGTGGGCGGGCGGCTCCTCCAGCGTTTTCAGCAGGGCATTGAACGCTGCCGTGGAGAGCATGTGCACCTCGTCGATGATATATACCTTATAATGACAGGCGCTGGGGGTGTAGGCCGTTTCATCACGCAGATCACGGATATCGTCCACGCCGTTGTTGGAGGCCGCGTCCATCTCCACCACGTCCAGAATGCTGCCGTTGTCGATGCCCCTGCAGATCTCACACTCACCGCAGGGGTCACCGTTCTGGGGATGCAGGCAGTTGACTGCCTTGGCAAAGATCTTGGCACAGGTGGTCTTGCCGGTGCCGCGCACGCCGGTAAACAGATAAGCGTGGCCCACACGGCCTGTGGCGATCTGGTTGCGCAGTGCGGTCACAATGCCGCGCTGGGCCACCACGTCCTCAAACCGCTGGGGCCGCCACTTGCGGTACAGGGCTCGATACATCTGCTTCTCCCCTTTCAACAAAAAAGCCGGGCAGCGCTGACGGGGTTTGACCCCCGCCTTGCGTAACTCGGCATACGGATGCAGGCTGACTGAAACGCACGGGACACACCGCTTAAGGCTGCTTGGTTCCCCACCTGACCTGGTTCACAGCGGCCCCATCGTACAGGGCCCGCATCCGTATGCCGAACCACGCAGCAGGCGCTGTCCGGCATGGCACATTTTGTGCTTGATTATTATAGCATGTTTTTGGGGAGATTGCAAGCCCCGGCAGCGGGCTCACCCTCTCAGGCGCTTTGCGCCAGCTCCCCCAAAGGGGGAGCCTTTGGCAAAACCATCAAACAACATGCAAAACAAAAGCCCCTTCCGGCATTACACCAGAAGGGGCAGAGTGCTGAATAAAAGTTAGGACTGGCAGGCAGTGATCAGGCTCATCTTGTAGACCTCGTCAGCGTTGCAGCCACGGGACAGGTCGTTGATGGGTGCGTTCAGGCCCTGCAGAATGGGGCCGTAGGCAGCGTAGCCGCCCAGACGCTGAGCGATCTTATAGCCGATGTTGCCGGCCTCGATGCAGGGGAAGATGAAGGTGTTGGCCTGGCCAGCGACCTTGCTGCCCTTGCACTTGACCTGTGCAACTTCGGGAGCAACGGCAGCGTCAAACTGCAGCTCGCCGTCCACAGCCAGCTCGGGGTCCATCTCCTGAGCCTTGATGGTAGCGTCATGGCTCAGAGCAACGGTGCCGCCCTTGCCGGAGCCCTTGGTGGAGAAGCTCAGAACTGCGACCTTCGGATCGATGCCGAACAGCTTTGCGGTCTTGGCAGTCTCAACGGCCACCTCAGCCAGCTTTGCGGATGCAGCGAGCTTGACCTCGCCGGTAGCCTTATCAACGGTATCGGTGTAATCAATGTTGACAGCGCAGTCGCCCATGGCAATGCGCTTCAGGCCCTCTTCGCCAAAGTCACGGTCCAGAATGAAGCAGGAGCTCACCAGGTGTGCGCCCTTCTTGGTCTTGACCAGCTGCAGAGCGGGGCGGATGGTATCGGCGGTGGAGTAAGTCGCGCCGCCCAGCAGGCAATCAGCCTTGCCCATCTTGACCAGCATGGTGCCGAAGTAGTTGGACTTCTTCAGCATTGCGGTACACTCTTCAGCGGTCTGCTTGCCCTTGCGCAGCTCGACCATGGTGTTCACCATCTCGTCGAAGCCTGCGTAGTTCTCAGGGTCAATGATCTCAGCAGCGGAAATATCAAAATTGCCTGCGGCAGCAGCGGCCTTGCACTCAGCCTCGTTGCCCACCATGACAACCTTCAGAACGCCCTCGGCCAGCAGCTTGCTGGCTGCCTCCAGGATGCGGGGGTCATTGCCCTCGGTAAAAACGATCGTCTTGGGGTTTGCCTTCAGCTGTGCTACCAGCGGTGCGAACATATCAGCCATTGTTGATTACCTCCGAATTAACTATCCAATATTCACATCCGGGTGCCTGTTGGACACAAGGATGCCTTTCTCTTTTATTCTAGCACACCCGGCAAAAAGTTCAAGACAAAATTGGCTTTTTGTGCTATTATTTTAGGAGAAAACCATTTTTTATTTGTGAATAAATTATCATTCAGCTGCAAGGAGATCAAACTGCTATGGATTGGGATACATTAAAGGCCGAGTGCCTTGCCTGCCGCAGATGTGAGCTGTGCACTGACCGCACCCATGTGGTGTTCGGGCAGGGTGTCCAGACTGCTGAGGTGCTGTTTGTGGGCGAAGGCCCGGGCCAGAGCGAGGACGAGCAGGGCCTGCCCTTTGTGGGCCGCAGCGGCCAGCTGCTGGACAAATACCTGTTTGCCATCGATCTGGACCGGAGCAAAAACTGCTACATTGCCAACATCGTCAAGTGCCGCCCGCCCCACAACCGTGACCCGCTGCCCACCGAGAGCGAAGCCTGTATGCCCTGGCTCCGGGAACAGTTCAAGCTGCTGCAGCCAAAGATCGTGGTCTGCCTGGGCCGCATCGCCTCCCAGCGGATGATCCGCACCGATTTCTCTGTGACCAAGGAGCACGGTACCTTTGTGCAGAAGAACGGTGTGTGGTTTATGGGCACCTTCCACCCCGCTGCCCTGCTCCGGCAGGCGCAGAACAAACCCGCCGCCTTTGCGGATTTTGTGGCTCTGCGGGATAAGATCCACGAGGTGTGCGGGCACACATATTAACAAGCTCACCCTCTCCGTCATTGCTGTCGCAATGCCACCTCTCCCGAAGGGAGAGGCCTTGGCAGAAAGATGAAGCTCACAAAAACTGCCAAGGGCTCCCACTTTGGGGGAGCTGGCGAGCGGAGCGAGACTGAGAGGGCAAGGCCGTTTCCAAGTATCATCTCCCTTCATTTTTGCATACCCTAAAGCAAAAGTGAGGTGTTCTGATATGAAAACGATCCAAAGCCGTTCCCCCGATTTCTTTCTGGGGGCCACCACACCGGCGGGCTTCAAGGGTTATTTTGAGCCGCTGCGCCGGGAGCCCGGGATGCAGATGCTTCTCATCAAAAGCGGGCCGGGATGCGGCAAATCCACCTTGATGAAGCATCTGGCCCAGGCCGCCGAGCAGCAGGGCCAGCGCATCGAAAAGATCCACTGCGCCAGCGACCCGGACAGTCTGGACGGGGTCATCTTCCTCGACCAGAAACGCGCCATCATCGATGCCACCGCGCCCCATGTGGTGGAGCCGGACGCGCCCGGGGCTGATGAGCTGGTGGTGAGCCTGTACCACACCATCGATGCCGGAAAGCTGGCTCCCCACCGGGACGAGGTCAAGGCCCTGTTTGCCCGGAATGCCGCCCTGCGGGGCCGGGCGGCCCGGTATATCGCATCGGCGGGCAGCCTGATGCTGGACAGCCGCCGGGCCGAGGCCTGCAGCGCCAACTTTGAAAAGGTGCGCCGCTACGTCAAGCGGCTCTGCACCCGGCTGCTTCCCCGCACCGAGGGCACCGCCAGCGAGGAGCTGCGGCTGCTCTCAGCCATCACCCCCAAGGGGATGGTATTCTACCGGGGCACGGTAGAAGCGCTGGCCGACCGGTATGTGGTATTCCGGGATGATTATGGGGCGGTCTCCCGCCTGCTGCTGGAACTCATCCGGGCCGAAGCACTGGCCCGGGGCTACCACATCATCACCTGCCCCTGCGCCATGCACCCTGAAGATCAGATCGACCACATCTTCATCCCGGCCCTGCGGCTGGCTTTTTTGACCGACAACCTCTGGCATCCCATCCAGCTGCCCGGCGTGCAGGCCGTGCGCTGCACCCGCTTTGTGGACCGGGAGAACCTGTCCGGCTTCCGTGCCCGCCTGCGCTTCAACGACCGTGCCGCCTCCGAGCTCATCGACCAGGCTGTCGCCCTGATGGCTCAGGCCAAGAACTGCCATGATGAGCTGGAGACTTATTACCGGGCCGCCGTGGATTTTGACCAGGTGAATGCTGTTGCAGCAAATTGTCAAAAGATTCTGGGTCTCGGGTAGGCCCTGCTGTTAAACCCCACCGTCAGCCCTTTGGGCTGCCACCGCCCCTAGTAGGGGCGGCCTTGGCAAAGCGATGTAGTTTGTGCGTAAAGGGGAACCCCAAAAAACTTTACGTAACGCCAGAGGCCCCACTATTAGGGGGGCTGGCGAGCGATAGCGAGACTGAGGGGTTTAGTTTCCCAACATACTGTGCACAACCTGAAAGGAAGTGACCCCCATGCCAACCATCCGTCTCTCTGTCCGGGAGCTGGTGGAGTTCCTGCTCCGCACCGGCAGTATCGACAGCCGCTTTACCGGCTTTGACCGGGCCAACGAGGGCGCACGCATCCACCGCAGGCTCCAGAAGGCGGCGGGTGAAGGCTACGCCGCTGAGGTGTTCCTCACGGCAGAGCGGACGATGGAGGGAATCGGGTTCACCATCGAGGGCCGGGCCGACGGCATCCTTACTGACGAGGACGGCACAGTGGTCATCGACGAGATCAAGACCACCGCCGCGCCCACCGATGCCATCACGGAGGACATGAACCCCTGCCACTGGGCGCAGGGCATGGTCTACGGGGCCATCTGCGCCGAACAGCGGGAGCTGGAAACACTGGATGTCCGGCTGACCTATTACCAGATCGACACCGATGAGATCATCCGCTATACCCGGCACTTCTCCGCCGCTGAGCTGGATGCGTTTCTCAACGACTTACTGCGGCAGTATCTTCCCTGGGCACGGCGGCAGCTGGACTGGGTGGAAGCCCGGAACCGGAGCCTTGGGGCCCTGCAATTTCCGTTTCCGGCCTACCGTCCCGGGCAGCGTGCCCTTGCTGGGGAGGTCTATCGCGCCTGTGCTGCGGGCAAGGCAGAGCAGAAGGGCGGTACCCGGCTGTTCTGCCAGGCACCCACCGGCATCGGCAAAACGATGAGCGCCCTCTTCCCTGCCCTGAAAGCCATGGGCGAGGGCAAGGGGGAAAAGATCTTCTACCTGACCGCCCGCAACACGACACAAGCCGCTGCTGAGGATGCACTGGCCCGTCTGCGGGCGGCAGACCCGGCGCTTTCCCTGCGCAGCGTGACCCTTTCGGCCAAGGAGAAGGCCTGCCTGTGCAAGGATGCTGAGGGCCATCCCACCTGTCTGCCGGAAGCCTGCCCCTACGCCAACGGCTACTACGAGCGACTGAAGGATGCGCTGGCCGACCTGCTGGACAGCGCCGTCCCCTATGACCGGGCCGCCTTGACTGAGACTGCCCGGCGGCACAGGGTCTGCCCCTTTGAGCTGGGGCTGGACCTGAGCGAGTGGTGTGACGTGGTCATCGGAGACTACAACTATCTGTTCGACCCCACCGTGCACCTGCGGCGCTTTTTCGATGCGGCGGGCGACTACATTTTTCTCATCGACGAAGCCCACAACCTGCCGGACCGGGCCAGAGCCATGTACTCGGCGCGGTTCTGCAAGAGCAGCCTGACCGATGCCAGACGGGCCATCGGCAAAGGAAAAAGCGCACTGAAAACCGCGTTGACAAAGGCAGACAGGGGCTTTCTGGAAGCGCGCCGGGCGGTAACGAAGCTGGCCCCCCGCCGGGGTCCAGCGCCCACCGAATCGCCGGCAGAGGATCTCACCCAACAGACCAGCCTTCTGGACACCGAACCGGCAGAAGCCGCCTTCCCGCTGCCGGAGCCTTTGCTGGCGCAAGATGGCACGGTCTTTTTGCAAGAGCTGCCGAAGGAGCTGCTCCGACTGCTGTTCAGCCTGCAGGCCCCCCTGCAGGACTGGCTGGAGGCCAACCCGGAGGCCGATGCCCACGCTCAGCTGCTCGAGCTCTACTTTGCGTTGCAGGATATCACCCGGGCGGCAGAACGGTACGACGCGCATTTTGTCACCCAGCTGACAGCCCGGGGCAGCGAGCTGGAATGGGAGCTGCTCTGCCTTGACCCCGCCCCCTTTGTGGATGCCAGCCTTGCCGCCGGGCGGGCGGCGGCGCTGTTCAGCGCAACGCTCACCCCGCCGGGCTACTACCGCTCCGTGCTGGGCTGTCCCGATGCCCGGGCCGTGGCACTGGAAAGCCCGTTTCCGCCCGAACATCTGGGGCTTTACTGCCTGCCCGGCATCTCCACCCGCTACCGGGATCGGGAAGCCAGTGTGCAGGCCGTCTCGGATGCGCTGGCCGCACTGGCCCGGGCCAAGGTGGGCAACTATCTGGCCTTTTTTCCCAGCTACGCCTATCTGCGGCAGGTATATGAGGACTTCACCGCCCGTTACCCGGACATCGGGACGCTGGCCCAGGAGAGTGGTCTGGACGACGCGGCCCGGGCGGCCTTTCTGGAACAGTTCGGCCCAAGCCCCGCAAAAACGCTGCTGGGCTTCGGGGTCATGGGCGGCATCTTTGGCGAGGGCGTAGATCTGGTGGGCGACCGGCTCATCGGGTGCGCCATCGTGGGGGTGGGCCTGCCTCAGGTGAACCCCCGGCAAGAGATTCTGCGCCGCTACTATGACGAGGCAGGCGGCACCGGTTTCGACTACGCTTACCGCTTTCCGGGCATGAACAAGGTGCTGCAGGCGGCGGGCCGAGTCATCCGCACGCAGGAGGACAGGGGCGTGGTGCTTCTGCTGGATGACCGCTTTGCCCGCGCCGAATACACCCGCCTGTTCCCCCGCCACTGGCACCAGCTCCAATACCTGCGCAGCACCACAGAGCTGGAGCAGCAGCTTGCCGCCTTCTGGGCACGGAACCAATAGAAAAAAGCCTGTCAGCGCAAAAACCGACAGGCTTTTTCTCATGCTCCGGACATTTTCCGGCTCTTACTTCTTTCTGGGCAGGGATCTGCGCAGTTCATCCCAGGTAGTCATCTCCACCAATGTGGTGGCGCGCAGGGCGGCAAACGCTTCATCCAGATACTGCATCTCGCTCACCGCACGCATGGCGTGATCCGAAATGCACCACTTCCCAACGACCGTCTGCGCCATCCAGTAGACCATCCGCTCGGTCTTTTTCCGCTGTTTGGTGCCCTCGCGGTAGCGGTCGGTGTTCTCCGCATCGTTCACGGGTACACCTGCCGCTTTCAGCATCTCACAGCACTCCCAGGCGGCATCCACGATCATCCTGCGCTGTTCCACTGTGGTGCGGGAAAGTTCCCCATCCACCGCATAGCAGGCATAGGCGCAGGGCAGGATAAAGGCGATGTGGCTCTTGAGCCACTCGTCCATATCGCTGTAATAGGTCAGCTTGTAGTGGGTGCCCTCAAAGGCAGCCTGCAGCCGCAGGCGGAACGCGCCGGACAGGGGAGCGGTTGCGCCGCCAACGGTCATTCCCATTCCCATGTGCACACTGACCAGCCGGTCATGCTCCCGGCGGCCTGCATTGTTCTGGAAACCAAAGGCGATCTTATCCACCGGGCGCTGCATGGCCTGCAGCATCTCCTGCGCATAGGGATCATTGCCCACAAAGATGAAGTACTGGCTCCGGTTCGCCTTGAGGATGGGCAGCACATCGGCCAGCTGCCCGGCCTGCACCGTGACAAACACAAGGTCATACACATCCTCGGGGGCCAGCACATCTGTCGTCTGCATCCGATCCACCGTTGTTTTCCGCTGGAGCATGTGGCGGATGGTCAGGCCCTTCTGGTCAATGACCTCCTTCCACTCGCCCCGGGCCAGCAGGGTGACCACATTTTTCTTGTTCTGTGCCAGACTGTGGGCCAGCTGACAGCCCTGAACGCCTGCGCCGTACACCAAGATCCTCATAACGAGATACCTCCTGTTTTGCATGATCAGCCCGGCCAGAAACACCGGGCTGTTACTTTTTCAGGAACGAGAAGAAGCCCTTTTTCTCATAGGGCCGGGTCTGCACGCCGGTCACGGTGTAGCCCGTTTCGGCAATGGCAGCCTTCAGCGCCTCCACATCCACCGGCTGCTCCGAGACGATGACCGTCTCGCCCTTGGTGTGGGAAGAAGTCACCTTGTTCACCCGAGCGGCCTTGCGCACCACATCATTGATGTGGCTCTCGCACATACCACACATCATACCATCGACCCTCAGGATCGTTTCTACCATTGTTGTCCCCTCCATACTGTATCTGCGGGCACCCCTGTCAAACTGCACAAGTCCAGCCCGCTGTTTTCGTCATTTTGTTAGTTTCAGCTAACTCATTGCGGAAACAAAAAGGCTCCTGCCCCGCACAGCACTGCTCTGCGGAACTTTGCCGATTTGTTTTCAGTTTTATCATACCATACCGGTGGGCAAATTTCAAGCTGCCCGCAAAACCGGCCGTGGGACTTTTCAAAGGGTCAGTTCATGGAAAACAGCGCTGCTTTCCAGTTCTTTCCATTGCATCGTGTTTCCTTCCAGGGTCATGTAGCTGTGGGGGCTGTCCTCTTTGGGGATGCTCACAGAACCCGGGTTCAGGTAAAGATTTCCCTGCCCGAACTCTGTCCAGGCCGGAACATGGGTATGCCCATGCAGCAGTACATCTCCCGGGGCCAGCGGCGGCAGATTTTTCACATGATAGATATGCCCGTGGGTCGCATAAATGAGTCGCTGCCCCACCGGAAGCACCGCGTAATCGGCCAGCACGGGGAATTCCAGCACCATCTGGTCCACCTCGGCATCACAGTTGCCCCGCACGCAGAGCAGCACCTCCTTTTTCCCGTTCAGCAGGGGGATGACCTCCTTGGGGGCGTACTCTCGAGGCAGGTCGTTGCGGGGGCCGTGGTAGAGCAGGTCGCCCAACAGGAACAGCCGGTCGGCTCCCTCCCGCTCAAAGGCCTCCAGCATTTTGCGGCAGTAGTAAGCCGACCCGTGCAGGTCTGACGCGATCATCCATTTCATGGCAGATCCTCCTTTTGTGCGTTCTGTTCTTATTTTACCGCCGCCGCGCCCCTTGTCAAGGGCAAGGACCCGTTGTAAAAAGTCATACTTTTATTTTAAAAAGTCCTTGACAAGTATCCCTGTGATGTGGTATCTTTGAACCAATAAAATATCGTGTGGATTTTTACAGCATTCTGCAACTTTTCGCCACACAATGGTACAAAAGCCATTGTGTGGCTTTTGCTTTGCCTTCAAATCCAAATCTGACCCTCAGGAGCAATGAAAATGAACGATACTTTTATGAAAACCAGACCGGTATTCCCGCTGCTGCTCTCCATGGCCCTGCCCAACGTCATCTCGATGCTGGTGAACAGCCTGTACAACATCGTGGACAGCCTCTTTGTGGCCCAGATCAGCGAGCAGGCCATGACGGCGCTTTCGCTGGTGTTTCCCATCCAGAACTTTGTCAATGCAGTGGCCATCGGCTTCGGCATCGGCATCAATGCCCAGATCGCGCTCTACCTCGGCGCAGGCGACCACGAAAACGCCAACCGGGCCGCCACCCACGGCATGATGTTTTCCCTGCTGCACGGTGTGCTGGGCATGGTCCTCTGCATTGCCATTATGCCCGGCTTCCTGCGCCGCTTCACTACCGATCCCGCTCTGGTGGACATGGGCGTGACCTACTCCACCATCGTGTTCCTGTTCTCGCTGGTCAACATGGCAGACCTCGCCTTTGAGAAGATCTTCCAGTCCGTTGGCCGGATGAACGTTGCCATGGTGGCGCTGATCACCGGCTGCGTGACCAACATCGCCCTCGACCCGGTCCTCATCTTCGGCCTTGGGCCGGTGCCCGCCCTGGGCATTGCAGGTGCGGCCCTTGCCACCGGCATCGGGCAGGCCGTTTCTCTTGTGGTCTACCTCTATGTCTACTGCACCACCGAAGTCGCCGTCCGCTTCTCCCGCCGCTGCCTGCGGTTCGATGCCGCCCTTGACGGCAAGCTCTATGCCATCGGTGTACCGGCCATCCTGAATCTGGCCCTGCCCAGCCTGCTGGTCACCTTCCTGAACGGCCTGCTGGCGGTCTACTCCCAGAGCTATGTGACGGTGCTGGGCATCTACTACAAGCTCCAGACCTTCCTTTACCTGCCGGCCAACGGCATCGTGCAGGGGATGCGCCCGCTGGTGGGCTACAACTACGGTGCCCGGGAGCATGGCCGTGTGTCCAGGCTCTACAACCTGACACTGGGCCTGAGCGCTGGGATCATGGCCATTGGCACCCTGCTCTGCCTGACCATTGCAGGCCCGCTGATGGGTCTGTTCACCTCTAACCCCGAGACCATCGTCATCGGCCAGACCGCCCTGCGGATCATCTGCCTGGGATTCATCGTCTCGGCAGTGTCTACCACCTCCTCCGGCGCACTGGAGGGTCTGGGCAAGGGCGTGCCCTCGCTGGTCATCTCCCTCTGCCGCTACATCATCTTCATCATGCCCATTGCGTGGGTGCTGTGCGGCCGCATGGGCCCTACCGGTGTCTGGCACGCCTTCTGGATCACAGAGGCCCTCTCTGCCGTGATCGCCTATGCGGTATATCACAAGGCAGTCCATCAGAAATAATCCTCTCTAACAAAAATTCCCGCTCGATGGAGCGGGAATTTTTTGTTATCATCTCTTCTTTTGTGGAAGGCTGCTCTCAGATCAGGCCCAGAGTTTTGAGCTCCCTTGCCACGCCGTCCTCCGTCACAGCCGGGCAGATGCGGTCGCAGAGCTTTTTCAGGTTGTCAGAGCCGTTGGCCATGCAAACGCTGATGCCTACCACATCGGTCATCTGCAGGTCATTGTCGCTGTCGCCAAAGCCGATGGTATCGGCCAGCGAACACCCCAGCTCATCGCAGATGGCCTTGATGCCGGTGCCCTTGTTGAACTTGCGGTTGATGAGCTCCCCGTTGACGATGGCCGACGGGTTATCCCCCAGCCGGGACTCGCAGAAGATGAACTGATCCTCATACAGCTGCTTCGCCTCAGCAAGGCAGGCCTCGTTGGGGGCGATGAACACCACCTTGTAAACCGGCTCCCCGTGGTATTCCTCAATGGGCCGGATGGTCAAGCCATACTCCATCGTTTTGCGCCAGCGCTCGGCCTCGCTGTTCAGCTGCCCCGGCTTGCGGGGAAACAAATGGGCGAACCGCTCGATCATCCTGATGCCGCCGTAAGTATCATCCCGGGCTTCCAGTGTACACTCGGCACCGGCACGCCCCAGCACCTCCCGCAGGCCCTCGACCTGCGCAGGCTCCATGGGAAGATCCACGAGAATTTTCCCATCACAGCCTACATAGCCGCCTGCAGAGCAGACAAAGCCATCGAAACCGTAGGCAAGCAGCGGCTTCGTCATGCGCAGGTTACGGCCGGTGCACAGAAACACCTTGTGGCCGTTGGCCCGGGCCTGCCGGATGGCCTCCACGGCACTGGCCGGAACGGTCATCTCACCGGGCGGCAGCAAAGTACCGTCAATATCCAGAAAAATCAGTTTTTGCTTCATAGTTCCCTCACTCTTTCACTGCCAGTTCATGGTAAAGCCGCGAATCAGCAGACCCACGGCCAGGATCGCCAGCAATACCAGCAGAACGGTGCGGTTGGCCTGTTTCTGCTTCTGCCTGGCCCGGGCACGGCTGTTCCGGCTGCCGCCCTGCTTCCGGTTCTGGGATCTGCCGCCGGAGCTGCGGCCGCTCGTGTTCTGCTTTGTGCTGCTGCGGCGGGAAGCACTGCCGGAAGTCCCCTCTTTTTTCCTGCCCGCAGTGCTCTGGCCGGACTTTGCAGCGCGGGGTGCTTTCTCTTCCGGGGCCGCCGACGCAATGGGCTTTTTGGCCCCGCAGCGGCTCAGGTAATCCTCAGCCAGCCGGTAATACTGGCCCAGCTCACTGGTGCGCAGGGGCGCGCCCGCATAGCCCTCTTCCAGTGCTTCCACGGCCTCGTTGAAGAGGATCGCCGCCTGCGCAGCCGCCGTGCGGTCAGAAGCATGGGCCGCTTCATTGCGGGCAGTGCGCACCGCGTTGCAGGCCCGGCGGGCAGCAGCAGGGTGCTCCGTATTGCCCAGCAGATCCAGCTGGTGCGCAGCATCCTTTTCGGGGTCCAGCAGCACCCGCATACACAGGGTAGTATCCAGCTGCTGCCAGCTGTTTCGGCCCGCCAGATCGGGCAGACGGTCATAATATTCGGGGCTCTCCTGCTGGCGGGTGCGGATGTGATCCAGCAGGGCTCCCAGGCTGTGCTCCCCGGGCTTGTTCTCCCAGTGCCAGCGCAGCAGCTTGCGGCTGATCTCATCGCAGGTAGTTTTGATCTCAAAAGCGGTTTGCAGTGCTTCGTCGGGCATAACGTTTCTCCTTCGTACAACCAAAAAACGGAGGAAGCGCAGCCTCCTCCGTCATTCATTTACATCATAAACTGATAATAGACGAAGCCCCACAGCGCAATGCCTGCGCAGACGATGGCGGTGATGGGCGGGACCCAGCGGACGAGGGTCTCGGCAATGCCGTCACGGCTCTCTTCCGCATCGTCCTCCTCATCGTACTGCTCCACCTCGGGTTCCGGCTGGCGGGCCGGGGCGGCACGGCGGGCAGCAGCAGGCATCACACGGGTGCCCTCGTCATCCACAGCCGCTGCACCGCTGCCGGGGAACGCCGCGCGGGTGGCGGCATCCAGCACCCGGGTAGGCTCTGCTTCCGGAGCAGGGGTGTGTTCCACCGGCGGTGCAAAGCTGGTCGGAGCGCCGACAGGCTCTGCCGGGCGGGCCGTCTGGACGACCCGGGTGGGCTCTGCCTGCACCGGCGCGCTGGCCACGATGCGGGTCGGCTCTTCCTGCGGAGCGGCGCTCGCCACGCGGGTGGCCTCCGCCGCCGGGGCCTGCTCTGCGGGGGCGGCCTTCTGGCCGGGCTGCAGCAGGGTGTTCAGGGCGTTCTGCAGCAGGATGCGGTCACAGCCGCACTCGGTGCAGTAGACCGTGTCCTCTTCCTTCGGGTGGAAGGAACCGCAGGCACAGTACCAGCCGTTCTCGAACACCTGCGGCATATACTTGAGGCCGGTGCGGTTCATCCGGCTTTCCAGTGCCTTTTCCAGCTCCGGACTCAGGCGGCGCGGGGCAGGCAGGCGGACGCGCTTGATGGCATCCAGATGCACGACCTTTTTGCCGCTGTATACGTTCTTCAGGACCACATCCACGCTGGTGATGGCCTTCTGGGTCACGAACACAGCATCGTCCATGCCAAAGCTCTCACCGGGCTTGACCTCGATCTCGCGGTATTCAAAGGCATCCTCACACAGGATGATACCGTCCACACCCTTGCACTTGAAGTGGATCTCCAGTGCAGTCAGGGTAACCTTGGAGATGTTCTTGAAGGTCAGGCAGACTGCGTTCTCGCCGCTGAGTTCGCCCTTGAGCAGTTCCACACAGACGAACTGCACCGGGCTGCCCGGGGTATAATAGTTGGCCCGGGTGCGTGCGACCGGGTTAAAATTTTCCTCCACGACACTCGCTCCCTTCGATCATTCGTTTTCCTGCGGGGCATCCTGCGCCGGGTCGGGCATTTCCTCGCCCAGCACGGCCTGCTCCGCCTGTTCAGCGGGCTCTGCGCTCTCGGCAGGTTCTGCGGTCTCCACAGGGGCCGCCGGTGCGGCGGGTTCCTGTACAGGCTCGTCACCGTCACGCGGGGGCAGTTTGCCGCCGGCCATCACGGTGTTGAACTCCTGCTCGTTGAGCTTTTCGCGTTCCATCAGAGCCTGTGCCAGCGCATGGAGCTGGTCGATGTGCTCCGTCAGGGTGCGGCGGCAGGTCTCGTAAGCCTCATCGATGATATCCCGCATCTCGCCATCGATCTCGGCAGCGGTGCTCTCACTGTAGCCCTTGCCCTGGGCGAAATCACGGCCCAGGAAGGTCTCCTCCTGCGAGGTGCCGTAGACCACAGGGCCCAGGCGCTCGGAGAAGCCGTACTTGGTGATCATCTGGCGGGCAATGTTGGTTGCCTGCTGCAGGTCGTTGGAGGCACCGGTGGAGATATCCTCCAGGATCAGCTGCTCGGCCACACGGCCGCCCAGGCTGGAAACGATATCCTCGAACATCTCACCCTTGGTCACGTAGCTGCGATCCTTTTCAGGCAGATACATGGTGTAGCCGCCAGCCTGGCCGCGGGGAATGATGGTGATCTCGTGCACACGGGGATGGTGCTTGCAATAGAAGCCTGCCACGGCGTGGCCCGCCTCATGGTAAGCGGTCAGCTTCTTTTCCTCGGCAGTCACAACACGGCTCTTCTTCTCAGGGCCTGCCATGACCTTCATGGAAGCTTCCTCGATGTCCTCCATGGTGATGGCCTTACGGCTGCGGCGGGCAGCCAGCAGAGCGGCCTCATTGACCAGGTTCTCCAGGTCAGCACCCGCAAAGCCTGCGGTGCGCTGTGCGATGACCCTGAGGGAGACATCGGGAGCCAGAGGCTTATTCTTGGTGTGGACCTTGAGGATCTCCTCGCGGCCCTTGACATCGGGCAGACCCACATAGACCTGACGGTCAAAGCGGCCCGGACGGAGCAGTGCCTTATCCAGAATGTCGGCACGGTTGGTGGCTGCCATCACGATGACACCATCGTTGGCCTCAAAGCCGTCCATCTCGACCAGCAGTTGGTTCAGGGTCTGCTCCCGCTCGTCGTGGCCGCCGCCCAGACCTGCGCCGCGCTGACGGCCCACGGCATCGATCTCATCGATGAAGATGATGCAGGGCATGGTCTTTTTGGCCTTATCAAACAGGTCACGCACACGGGACGCGCCGACACCGACGTACATTTCCACGAAGTCGGAGCCGGAAATGGAGTAGAAGGGCACCCCTGCCTCACCGGCGCAGGCACGGGCCAGCAGGGTCTTACCGGTACCCGGAGGGCCCACCAGCAGAACGCCGTGGGGGATGCGGGCACCCAGCGTGTTGAACTTGTCGGGGCTCTTGAGGAACTCCACGACCTCCTTCAGCTCTTCCTTTTCCTCGTCCTCACCGGCAACGTCGGCAAAGGTCGCGGTCTTTTTGTTCTCATGCTCGTCCTTCACCTTGGCCTTGCCCACGTTCATAATACCGCCGCCGCCAGCGCCGCCGCGCATCATGGAGAAGAGCAGGAAGCCGGTGCAGCCCAGCATTCCCAGGTAGAACAGGATCTCCATCCAGGGGATGGACTCCTTCAGGGTGGTGTAATCGTACTCCATGGGCGCGGTCGGGTTGACTGCGTCGTAGGAATCGATATACTGCTGGACGTTCTCGATGAACACATAGGCGTAGGGCAGCTTGTAGCGCACCGTCACTGTGCCGTCATCATTTCTGGTCGCCCCCACGGAAGAGGTGGAGGAGGAGAACATATTGCTCAGCAGACCACCGGAGGCCTGTGTGGCAGCGGTGGCACCTGTGGTTTCGGGCAGCTCCTGCTTGCCCTCCTTCAACGTCAGGGTGATGATGCTGGTGTTGCGATCCAGCGTAAAGGCTGTGACCTGATTGTTCTCAAAGTAGTGCACCACAGTCGAGTAGCTCATGGTGGAGCCGCCGGTACTGCTGTCGCTGGTGCCCAGCACCGACCAGATCATCAGAACACCGGCCAGTGCCAGCGCCAGGATCAGGGGATTAAAGCGAGGTCGTTTCGGTTGCAAAAGGGATCAACTCCAGTTCTAATTCGTTTTTGTTATGCGTAGATTTCCGGTTTCAGCACACCCACATAGGGCAGGTTGCGGTATTTCTCATCGTAGTCCAGACCATAGCCCACCACAAACTCGTCCGGCACCTGGAAACCCTCGTAATCGGGCTGGATGTCGGCCTTGCGGCGGCTGGGCTTGTCCAGAATGGTGCAGATCTTCACGGAATTCGGGTTGCGCATCTTGAGCATGGGCACCAGCTTGGAAAGGGTGACACCGGTATCCAGAATGTCCTCCACGATCAGCACGTCCTTGCCGGACAGGTCGCTGTCCAGATCCTTGATGATCTTGACCAGACCGCTGGTGGTGGTATTGCTGCCGCCGTAGCTGGACACGACCATAAAATCAATGCTGCAGGGGATGGTCACAGCCCGCATCAGGTCGGCCATGAAAACCACCGAACCCTTGAGGATGGAGACGAGGACAAGGTTTCTGCCCTCGTAATCCCTGCTGATCTGTGCACCCAGTTCGGCAACCTTGGCTTTCAATGCTTCCTCACTGACCAGGATGTTCTTGATATCGTCATTCATGCTCATGGGTTGTTCCTCCATTTTCCAATTCCAACTGCAAGATCTGTACAGTCTCCTCGTCCGGGGCCAGCCCCTCGGCAAAGCCCTCCCCACAGACCCACAGGATCTCGCTGCCCGCCGCCAGCAGCGGCAGGCCCTCTCGTATTCCGGCAGGAATGCCTGCCTCATTCATCCATTTGCGCAGGGGCTTGCTCAGCCCCCGCCCCGCAGGCCGGAACCGGTCTCCCGGTTGACGGGTGCGCAGCGTAAGGGCAGAATATAACAAGGTTATTCTAGCATAATCCGCCCGATTTTTTAAGTCTTTTTTATGAACACCCTGTGTTTTTTCTCGAAAACCGCTTACAAAAAGCCGTGTTTTCAGGGTTTGGCCCCCGGGCAGGGCAAATTCTGCCCCATCGGCAGGGGCAAACGGCAGCGAAAACGCCGGGGCCGCAGCCGCTTCCGGCCGGCCCTCTTCCTGCCAGAGCATCCCGCTGCCTGCGCAGAAGCGGACCGTATCGGTCAGTTGCACCGCCCCGCTCCCCTGCTCCACCAGCTCTGCCAGCAGACGGATGTACTTTTCCTCGGCATCCCGCACCGGGGCAACAAGTCTGTGGAGCGCTGCTTCCAGAATGAGCGGGTCCGCGCCCTGCAGCGGCTCCAGCCGCCATGCTGCCTTGGCTTTCGGGGCCTTGCGGGCAGTCTGGGCTGCATCTAGACGCGCGACAGAAAGCAGCTGTTCCGCCTGCCGGGCAAAGTAGGCATCCGCGCGGCCCGCTTTTTCACAGAAGCGGGCCAGATTTTCCTCTGCCGCATCGTTGACGCTGCGCAGGGACGGAACGGCCCCATGGCGCAGGCGGTTGCGGGCGTAGGCATCGGAATCGTTCGTCTCGTCCGTCACCCACGCCTGCCCGAAGGCGGCGCAGAGCGCTTCGGTCTCGCCCCGGGTCAGCCCCAACAGCGGGCGGCAGTAACCGGGCCGCCTGGGCCGGATGCCCCCTGCCCCATGCAGCCCGGTGCCCCGGGCCAGCCGGAACAGCAGGGTCTCGGCCTGGTCAGTAGCAGTATGGGCCGTTGCAATGCAGTCTATCCCGCCTGCCAGCAGTTGGGCGAAGCAGGCATAGCGGAGTCTGCGGGCCCAGTCCTCCCCGGCATGGGGCGGCACAGCCATTCCCACATCTGCCGGGCGGAAGACTGTCAGCGACACCCCCAGCCTGGCACACTCGGCCCGGACAAAAGCTTCGTCCCGGTCCGCAGTCTCACCCCGCAGGCCGTGGTTGACGTGGCAGGCCGTAAGGGGATACCCAAAAGCTTCCCGCAGCTCCAGCAGCACCCGCAGCAGCGCCATGCTGTCGGCCCCACCCGAAACGGCGGCGCACAGGTGCAGAGCCCGGCCCGGCTCCGCAGGCGCAAACAGCTGCTCCTGCCGGGCAAAGCGTTCTACTTTTGCGATCAATTTTGATGTTTCGTCGTTCATCAGCGTTTGAAGTCCACATCCATAAAGCGGGTGTGTGCGCCATCCCAGCCCAGCGGCACCGTGCTGGTCTCGCCGTGGCGGTTCTTTGCCACAATGCACTCCGCGGTATCCGCATCCACCTCTGCCCCATCGGGGTTCTGGCTGGCGTAGTAGGAATCACGGTAAAGGAAAAGGACGCAGTCGGCATCCTGCTCGATGGAACCGGAGTCACGCAGGTCCGACAGCTGGGGCCGGTGAGAAGAGTTGTTGCCCTGCTTCTCCACCGCACGGGACAGCTGAGAAAGCGCGATGATGGGCACATTCATTTCCTTAGCCATGATTTTCAGGTTTCGGGTGATGGAGCTGATCTCCTGCACACGGTTCTCGCTGCGCTGGCCGGTGGTCATCAGCTGCAGGTAGTCGATAACGATCAGGCCCACATTGGGGCGGGTGGGATCCTGATTGACCCGGCGGATCTTCGCCTTCATCTCGGTGATGGTGATGCCTGAGGTGTCGTCCATATAGATGGGGGCATCGTGGAGCTTTTCCGTTGCCAGTGCCAGATACTCCCAGTCCTCACTGCGGAGGGCACCGGTGCGGAAAGCCTGGCTGTCGATGCCAGCTTCCGCCGAAAGGATGCGGTTGGTCAGCTGCTCCTTGGTCATTTCCAGGCTGAAAATGGCCACCGGCACCTTTTGCTGCATGGCAACGCGGGTGGCGATGTTCAGCGCAAAGCTGGTCTTGCCCATACCGGGGCGGGCGGCCAGAATGATGAGGTCGCCGCGGCCCAGGCCGGTCAGAACAGTATCCAGCAGACGGAAGCCGGTGGGGATGCCCTTGTACTTGTCGGCATCCGGGCCGCTGATCTTCTGCAGGTTGGTCAACGTCTCCACCATGCTGGAGGAAAGCGGGGTCAACGCGCTGGAATCCCGCCCGGAGCGGATCTCGTAGATGCGCTGCTCGGCGTTTTCCAGCAGCAGGTCAGCGTCCGGCTCATCGCCCGCGTCCTGCAGAATGTCCTTGGCAACGCCCATCAGCTGGCGCACCAGATACTTTTCCTGCACGATCTGGGCATAGGCCTTCACATTGGAGATACTGGGCACCGTCTCGGCCAGACCGGTCAGGTAGACCTTTGCCTCGTCCGCACTGGGGAACACGCCATCGGAGATGACGGCATCCAGCAGGGTGACAAAGTCGATGGTCTGATCTGCTGTGAACAGGCGCAGCATCTCAGAATAGATCTGGGCGTTCTGCCGGGTGTAGAACATTTCCGGCCGGATGATCTCCACCAGATCGGTCAATGTCTCGGGCTTGAGCAGCACCGCGCCCAGCACGCTCTGCTCGGCCTGCATATTGTAGGGCAGATTGATGCCCACACTCTCCAGATTCAGTTCATTGGAATAATGTCGTTGTTCGTTGGGCATGGTTCATCCCCCTCCATACTGGGCCAGCTTCCCAAAACGCCAAAAACGCCCCCTGAAGGCAGGGGGCGCAGATGGCATTTCAATCAGGCCTGTTCTACTTCCACCATGATCTTGAAGGAAGCCACAACACCGACATGCAGGCGCACCTTTGCGTTGAACACACCGGCATCCTTGATGTCCTTGGTCTCCAGCTCGATCTTCTTTTTATCAATGGGAGAACCGGCCAGCTGGGCCAGAGCCTCGGCAACTTCCTTGCCGGTGACCTTGCCGTGCAGGCGGCCGGATGCGCCGCCCTTGGCCTTGATGGTCACGGTCTTGCCCTCGATCTTTGCAGCCACAGCCTGTGCGGCGGCCACAGTTTCAGCCTCGTGGAAATCCGCAGCGGCCTCCTTGCCGCGTGCGATATTCACCGCAGAAGCATCGGCCACAGCGGCCAGCTTGCGCGGGAACAGAAAGTTGCGGGCGTAGCCGTCGGAGACCTCATGGATTTCATCCTTCTTGCCAATGCCCTTTACGTCCTGCTTCAGAATCACTTTCATGGTGTTATCCCTCACTTCTCACCGGGGAACCGGTGGATTTCTATGGTTAGTATACAGCATTCAGACCGTTGCGTCAACGCCTTCGATGACAGTGGGGTTACCCCAGCTCCCGTGCCGCCGCATCCAATGCTGCTTCGATCACCTTATCCATATCATAATACTTGTACTCGCCCAACCGGCCGCCAAAAATGACCTTTGTCTCGGCATCGGCCAGCGCTTTGTATTTTGCGTAAAGCGCGCCATTCTTTTCATCGTTGACGGGGTAATAGGGCTCGTCACCCTGATGCCACTCGGTGCTGTACTCCCGGCTGATCACCGTTTTGGGCTGGGTGCCGAATGCAAAATGCTTGTGCTCAATGATCCGGGTATAGGGCGTTTCCGCATCGGTATAGTTCACCACCGCGTTGCCCTGATAGTTGTCGGTATCCAGCACCTCGGTCTCAAAGCGGACGCTGCGGTACTGCAGCGCGCCCAGACGGTAGCCGAAGTAGGCATCCACCGGGCCGGTATAGACCACCTTGTCGGCCAGTGCGTTCAGGCTCTCCCGGTCGGCCAGATAATCCACATTCAGCCGCACCTCGATGCCCTCCAGCATCTTTTCCACCATGGCGGTATAGCCGCCATCGGGGATGCCCTGATACAGCGCGTTGAAATAGTTGTTGTCGTAGGTAAAGCGGACCGGCAGGCGTTTGATGATGAAAGCCGGCAGTTCGGTGCAGGGGCGGCCCCACTGCTTGCCGGTGTAGCCTTTGATGAGCTTTTCGTAAATGTCCGTGCCCACCAGACTGATGGCCTGCTCCTCAAGATTTTTCGGGTCGGTGATGCCCGCTTCCCGCTTCTGCTCCTCGATCTTTGCCTTGGCCTCGGCGGGGGTCACCACGCCCCACATCTTATTGAAGGTGTTCATATTGAAAGGCAGATTGTAGATCTCGCCGTGATAGTTGGCAACGGGACTGTTGGTGTAGCGGTTGAACTCCGCAAACTGGTTCACATACTGCCACACTGCCTTGCTGCTGGTGTGGAAGATGTGGGCACCATAGCGGTGGACCTGTATGCCCTCCACTTCCTCGGTATAGATATTCCCGGCAATGTGGCCGCGCTTATCAATCACAAGGCATGTTTTGCCCGCCTTTTTTGCTTCCTGGGCGAACACCGCACCGTAAAGGCCTGCGCCTACGATGAGATAATCGTAATGGTTCATCCCTGCTTCTCCTTTTTTCTGGATTCAGGTTCATTTTTGGAGAGCGGCTTCTTCTGGCTCTCACGGTACTGGTCGATGGCGGTCTGGATGCGTGCCCGGGCTGCCTCGGGGGTAATATGCTTGAGCTGGGCCGCCGCCATGGTCTGGTGGCCGCCGCCGCCCAGACTTTCCATGATGACCTGAACATTGACCGCCCCCAGACTGCGGGCGGAAATATTCACACCGTTCCCCACCTGCACGGCCACAAAGCTGGCCTCCACATTCTGGATGGTCAGCAGGTCGTTGGCAGCCTGCGCAATGGCAACACGGGCCTCGGGGGGCACCTCGCCGCTCACCGAAATGGCACAGTTGCGGTACATCTGGGCAGCCTCCACAAGGTCTGCCTTGGCGTTGTACTCCACCATGGTCACATCAAAGAGCTGGCGCACCCGCTCCGTCTCCGCACCGTAACGGCGCAGAGCGGCGGCAGCTTCAAACGTGCGCACACCGGTGTGCAGGGTGAAGTCCCGGGTATCCAGCATAATGCCCGAGAGCAGGCCCTCGGCCTCCACCCGGCTGGGCTTGTCGTCCCGGTCGCCCACATACTGCAAAAGCTCCGTGACCAGTTCACTGGCCGAGGAGGAGTAGGGCTCGTGGCAGACAAGGTCTGCATGCTCGATGAAGCCCACGCCCTTGCGGTGGTGGTCGATAACGGCCACCTTGCCGCACCTTTCCAAGATCTCCTTACTTTCCACAAGGCCCAGCTGGTATGTATCCACCACCACGCAGAGCGTTTTCTTGGAGATAATGGGCAAAGCCCCCTTGGGGTCGATGAAATCATCCGCCTGCCCGGCCCGGCACAGGGCATCGATCAAACTGCCCGCCAGCGTGGCATCCCGCCTGACGGCGATCACCGCCGGGACATCGCAGATCTTGCAGATGCGCAGCACGCCCTCGGCAGCGCCGATGGCATCCAGATCGCTCATCCGGTGGCCCATGATGACCACATGGTCCGCCTCCTTGACGAGCCTGACCAGCTGGTCGGCCACGATGCGGCTGCGCACCTTGCTGCGCTTTTCTACGCCATGGCTCACGCCGCCGTAAAAGGTAAAGCCGTCCGGGGTCATCTCAGCGGCCTGATCGCCGCCGCGGCCCTGCGCCATATCCAGCGCCTGCACGGCCATATCCTGGGCTTCCCGCAGGGTCTTGGCCCCGCGCCCGATGCCAATGGAGATGGACAGGTTCACGCTGGGGTCCAGAGCACGGATCTTATCCAGCACATCGTAGCCGCGCTGGGCATACTGCTCCAGATGGCGCTCTTCCACCACGGCAATATAGCGGCCGCTGGCAACGCGGCGCAGAAAGCCTGTGCCCCGGCCGATCATATCCTCCAGCACCCGGTTGATGCCCTCCAGCAGGCGGGCACGCTCACTGTCCAGCATATCGCTGAACACATCGTCGTAGCCGTCCACCAGGAACACCATGTAACCCGGGCGGCTGGCCTTGTACTCCGTTTCGATCCTGCGCAGGGCGGTCTCCTCATTGAACACGAGCAGCGTCATGCTCTCGCTGCCGCCCGGCACGGTACTGCTGTGCACATTCCACACACCGTCGGCCAGATTGAGCTGCTGCCCCTCCGGGGTGCGGGCCTGTGCGGTGTCCAGGCCGGGCAGCAGCTTTTGTGCCCTGCCTGCAAGCCGGTCCTCGCCGCCCAGCAGCGCCGTGCGGAAGCGGCTGTTATACCACAGCACCGTCTCGCCAGAAAGCAGAGCCGCCGGCTGAGAGAGGGATTCCAGGCTGTATTGGGTCCTGGAATTTTCAAAGCTGCCGCCAGTCACCCACTTGGCGGTCCAGCGCCGCAGCTGATACCGGAAAACGCAGATGCCGATGCCCCACAGCACCACCAGCACTGCCAGCGCAGGCCAGCCTGCGGGCCGCTGCACCAGAAGCGCCAGTGTCAGCAGTGCACACAGCACTGCCAGCGCGGCGATCAGCATTTCCAACGTCCATCTCGGTTTTTGTTTCATGGAATCTTCTGCCTCCTGGTCTGCCTGCCCCGGCGGGGCGGCTTCCGGCTTATACCTCCATCAGAATGGGGAGGATCATCGGGCTGCGCTTGGTGCGGCGGTAGATATAGCTGCTCAGCGCCTCACGCACCCGGGTCTTGACGCTGTTCCAGTCGCGCACATGCTCTTCCACGCAGCGATCCAGCGCGTTTTCCACAATGCTCTGTGCCCCGTCCATCAGGCTCTCGTTCTCGCGCACATAGACAAAGCCGCGGCTCACAAGGTCAGGCCCCGCCAGCACCTTGCCGGTCTTGCTGTCCACGGTGGCCACAATAATGACCAGACCGTCCTCAGAGAGATGCTTGCGGTCACGCAGGACCACATTGCCCACATCACCTACGCCCAGGCCGTCCACCATCACGGCACCGGCGGTGACAGGCTCGCCCAGCTTGATCTCGTCCCGGCTCAGGATGACGTTGGAGCCGTTCTCGGCAATGAGGATGTTGCTGGTGGGAATGCCCAGAGACGCGGCGGTCAGGGCATGCTTTTTCAGCTGCTTGTACTCGCCGTGCACGGGCAGGAAATACTTGGGTCTGGTCAGGGTGAGCATCAGCTTCTGCTCCTCCTGGCAGGCGTGGCCGGAAACATGGACATCATACATGCTCTCGTAGATGACCTCCGCGCCCAGCAGGAGCAGACCGTTGACGATCTTGGTCACGCTCTTCTCGTTGCCGGGAATGGGGTTGGCGGAGATGATGATGAAGTCGCCGGGGCCCACCCGCACCTGGCGGTGGCTGCAGGAGGCCATGCGGGAAAGGGCGCTCAGGGGCTCGCCCTGGCTGCCGGTGGTGATCAGCACCACCTGTTCCGGCGGGTACTGGTTCAGCTCATCCACACTGATAAGGGTGCCCTCGGGGATGTGCATATAGCCCAGCTCCTGCGCCATGGCAGTGTTATTGACCATGCTGCGGCCGCTGAACGCCACCTTGCGGCCATCCTCCACGGCCAGATCAATGATCTGCTGGACGCGGTAGATATTGGACGCAAAGGTCGCAATGATGATACGCTTGTTCCGGGCACGGGCAAACAGGTTGCGGACACCGGCGGCCACCTTCTGCTCCGTGGCGGTAAAGCCCGGGCGCTCGGCGTTGGTGGAATCGCTCAGCAGGGCCAGCACACCCTTCTGACCATACTCCGAAAGGGTGGTCAGGTCGGTCACGCCGCAGGCCAGCGGGGTGTAATCGATCTTGAAGTCGCCGGTCTGGATGATCGTTCCGGCAGGGCTGTCAATGGCAAAGGCCACGGAATCGGGGATGGAGTGGTTGACATGGATGGGCTCCACGGTAAAGCAGCCCAGCTTGATCTTCTGTTTGGGGGTGATCTCCACGAACTTGGTCTTGCCCGCCAGGCCAAACTCCTCCAGCTTGTTCCGGATGAGGCCGCAGGTCAGCCGGGTGCCGTAGATGGGCAGATCAAACTTCTGCAGCAGGTAGGGAATGCTGCCGATGTGGTCCTCGTGGCCGTGGGTGATGAGCAGGCCCTTGATCTTGTCCTTATTCTGCACCACAAAGGTAAAGTCGGGGATGACCATGTCCACGCCGTACATCTCACTGTCCGGGAATACAAGGCCGCAGTCCACAATGATCATATCCCCGTTGCACTCGTACACGGTCATGTTCTTGCCCACTTCGCCCAGACCGCCCAGCGGATAGATGTGGATGGGCACAGCAGCCTCCTTGGGCTGCTGAGTACGGCGGGGCCGCCGGTTATAATAAGGGCGGCGGGTGCGGGTACGCTTTTCCCCGCCGGATTCACTGTTTCTGTTCGGATTGTTCTGAGCCTGAGCCGGGTTCTGTTCTTTGACCTGTGCCATGCGGTACCTCCAAAATCAATTACAAAACGCAGGCACACCCCTTTGCGAGCGGCCTGTCTGTTGTGAAGGAGCAGCAAACGCACCGCCGCTCCCATCGAAACCATCGTATAGAATTTTTCGCTTCCATGCCCGTTTTCGGCACTGGGATGGCCGAAACGGAGTAATTTCTGCCCTGTCAGTCCATCTGTTCGATGCGACCGCGGCACTGCCCCGTTCCGGCCGGACACACCGCACCGGTGCGCCCCTATACGCATTTTGTTACAAACAGTATAGTATTTCTTGTCCACTTTGTCAATTCAAAGCTTTGCCGGAAAAGCCGGGGATGATACGTTTTCCTCTTGACAGAACCGGAAAAATAGCTCTAAATAGAGGTATCCAAAAATTCAAGTTCCGGGAGAAACAGATGAAACAAGTCGAAGTTTACACCGATGGCGCGTGCAGCGGCAACCCCGGCCCGGGCGGCTGGGGCGCAGTGCTGCGCTACCGCTTCAACGGCAAGGTCTACGAAAAAGAGCTCAGCGGCGGCGATGCTTCCACCACCAACAACCGGATGGAGCTGACCGCCTTTATCGAGGCCCTGCGCCAGCTCAAGGAGCCCTGTGAGGTGCGGCTGTGCTCTGACAGCCAGTACGTCATCAACGGGCTGGAAAAGGGCTGGGCCAGGGGCTGGAAGCGCCGGGGCTGGAAAAAGTCCGACGGCTCCCCTGCCCTGAACCCCGACCTGTGGGAACAGGCATTGGAGCAGGAAGCCCGGCACAAGATCACCTATGTCTGGGTCAAGGGCCATGCAGGCCACCCGGAAAACGAGCGCTGCGACCAGCTGGCCGTGGCACAAAGTCAGGCACACGGAGGGAGACAGGGACGATGAGCGATACATTTCTGCCCGGCAGCGGGTTCGATACCTATGAACAGCAGGACAAGGTGCTGGTGGGCCTGTGCGGCGGCACGGGCTGCAAAGCAGCTGTCCGCATTTTACAGCAGCAGGGCTTTGCGGTGATGGGCGCTGTGGTGCGTCTGTGCACCGATGACCCCGTTGTGGATGCCGCCAGGGAAGCCGCCAAGGCTCTGGGCATCGAGTGCATCACCCTGAATGCCAGCGAACTGGCCAGCCAGCTGGCCGAGGAGACCGCTGCCCCGGCCGACCTGCGCTTCCCCGCCCTGCTGGCGGCGGCTGACCGGCTGGGCATCCAGTACATTGCCACCGGCCACCGCGCCCGGGTAGAGACTGGTGCGGACGGCGTGCACGTCCTCTGCCCTGCCGAAATTGCGGACGAGAGTGTCCGGCTTGCCGCCCTGCCGCAGGAAACGCTGGGCCGGCTCATCCTGCCCTTGGGCGATTTCAGCCCCGAGGATGTGGCTGAGATGGCAGCAGAATAAAAAGCAAAAGAGATGCACCCCGCCTTCCTGAAACCGGTTCAGGGAGCGGGGTGCATCTCTTTTTGCTCTGTTTTATTTTATCGTACAACGCTCAATGGAAGTCATCCGCTTACTTTGCGAAGATCTGGATCCAGTTGTGGCCCCACTGAGAATTGGCATCGTAGTTGTAGCCAAGGCACATATACTT
The DNA here is from genome assembly GCF_017377595.1 of Faecalibacterium sp. Marseille-Q0746. Lineage (NCBI taxonomy): Bacteria > Bacillati > Bacillota > Clostridia > Eubacteriales > Oscillospiraceae > Faecalibacterium > Faecalibacterium sp. Marseille-Q0746. The sequence continues at coordinate 28,653 of NZ_JAFREI010000017.1, forward strand.
GGCGGCGGGGTCCATGATATTGACACGGTGGCCTTCCGAAGCCATCCAGTCTGCAACGACCTTTTCAGGCGTGGTCTCACCCCAGGCGGCATTCTCGCCGGTGGCGGTATCAGACACGCCGTACTCTTTCAGCACGGTGAAGCAGTTGGTGCCATCGGGGCGGGTGTGGGAAGCGACCTTTGCCACTTCCTTTGCGCGCTCATCGGCGGCGGCCTGCAGCTTGGCATCGCCCATGGCCAGAGGTGCCAGATTTTCCTTTGCACGCTCAGCGTTGACCAGCGCCAGCACTTCCTGTGCGAAACCGTTCTCACTGGTGCCGCGGGCGTAGGTAAAGATCATCACCCAGTAATTGCCGTACTCGCCGCCCTCGTAGTAGCCAATGCCAACGGAGGTGGCATCCTTGTCCAGCATCCGCTCCTTGAAGAAATCGTAGCGATTCCAGGCGGCGACCACGTCCGAAGCATTCTCAGCAGCTGCCCAGTAGTTCTCGCCCACAGAAACATCGTCCACACCGTACTCCGGCAGGATGGTGAACTCGCGGCTGCCATTGGGGCGGTTGTAGGAGTAATTGACGGTAAGTTCTTTTGCACGGGCCTGTGCAGCGGCATTCAGTGCGCTGCTGCCCATGCTCAGAGGAGCCACACCAGCCTGTGCACGCTCTGCGTTGACGAGCTGCAGCAGCTCATCGGCCTTGGAAGCTGCGTGTGCGGGCATTGCCAGAACAAACATCAGGCAGATGAATGCGGCGCAGCAGACCAGATTCTTCAGGACTTTCATCGAAGCGTTACGCATGGTGTTGAACCTCTTTTGTGTTGCCCCATGAAAAAAGGTGTCGATTGCTGGTATACTCGGCAATCGACACCTGATGCTTCAGATGAAGGTCACTCAACACCCAATCTCCGCTGTGGAGACCCTCAGGTGATGAGAAGCAACTGGCTACCATTTTACAGGCCCTATAGCTTTGCGTCACAGCCTTTCGACTGCTTTGTCGAGGATATTCAGTTTTGCGTGCCTTTCTTCTTTTGGGAAGAAATTTGAGAACGAAAAAAGGTGTTGTTCTGCAATACACTCAGCAAAACAACACCTAGAAATTCTAAGCAGGTCACCCAAAGAAAGATTTCTTTGAGAAGCAGCTGGCTGCCATTTTACAGGCCCTGTAGCTTTGCGTCACAGCCTTTCGACTGTTTTGCCGAGAATATTCAGTTCACCTTGAGGAGCTGTTTCCATTTCCTCGACGCTATCCTACCACATCGGACAGAACCTGTCAACTGTTTTGGAGCAGCTTTCTCAAAAAATCTGCTTTTTGAAGAGTTCTTCCGTTATGCCTGCACCTCTGCCGCCTTTTTGCGCAGCTGGTCGAGGTCTGCGGCATCCGGGTGAGCCAGCGCCTTGTCAAAATTCTCGATCAGCATCTCGAGGTTGGGTGCATGGTTGGGCTGCTGCAGCATCTTTTCGTACTGCTGGCGCACGGTCATGGGCATCTTGCCCTGGCACATATAAGTTCCAATGACCGTGTTGCTCTCATCCAGCGATTTCTGCACCGCTGCCAGGATCTGCTCGAAATATTCCGCACTGCCGCCAAAGCCTGCGGTACCGAACAAAAAGACCCGCTTCCCCTTCAAGGTCTGCAAAAAGGCGGTGAGGGTGTCATCGGCATGGCCCTTGTCCGTCCAGAAGCCGATGTAAAGGGTCTCAGCCTCCAGTGCCTCCGGGGCCGGTGCTCCGAAGTAGGTGCACTCATTCTGGGGCAAGCTTGCGCGAAGGGTGTCGGCCAGCAGGCGGGTGTTGCCGGTCTTGCTGCTGAAAACGATGGCGTAGCTCATGGTCATTCTCCTTTATTATGTTTGATATCAGATGCTTCCCTGTTCTTTTGCGTTCAGGGCATCATAGATACAGCGGGTGCCCTGATGGGCGATCAGGCCGCCCAGGCACTTCTTGTTGCAGCGGACACAGCGGTGGATCTTTGCCGCATTGCCGCTCTGCAGTTTGTTGACCCAGTTGGGGTCGGCCAGCAGCTGGCGGCACATTGCCGCGCACTGGATGCGGCCGCTGGCAAGCTGCTGCTCCACGAAATCGGGGTCGTTCAGGCCGCCCACACCGCAGAGCGGCACGCTGGTATACCGGCGCACCTCATCGCAGAACTTGAGGAAGCAGCCGGTCTCCTTGAACTCGGGGTGGCTGGCCGGCGGGATGGTGTTTTCCAGCGCAGAGTGGTTGGCCAGTGTCACATGGAAGCTGGTCACGCCTGCCTGCACCAGCAGGGGCACGAACACGGCCAGTTCCTCCTCCACCACACCGGCGTTGCCGTAATGGGGGTTCTCCTGCCGGACAGCCAGCTTGTAGTCAATGGCCATGCCGGGCACAGCGGCGTGCACTGCCTTGACAGCTTCCACGGCAAAGCGGGCGCGGCGCTCGGCACTGCCGCCGTATTCATCGGTGCGGTGGTTGAAGATGGCGGAAGAGAAGCTGCCGCACATCCGGTCGCCGTGCACCTGCACCATGTCAAAGCCCGCCTGCTTTGCCAGCACAGCAGCCTTGCCAAAGCCCGCGATGATCTGATGGATCTTTTTCTGGGACATCTTGGTGATGTAGGGGCCCACGGCATCGTTCATCCGCTCCCGCAGCTGGTCGGGGGTGATCTTTTTCATCAGCATCCCCGGGATGCACTTGATGATGGACATCATGTCGGTATCGGTCTGGTGGAGCTGGGCGCAGACCTTACAGCCGTATTTGTGGGCAGTCTCGCAGATCTGCTGATAGAAGGCAAAGCCCTTTTTGTCAAACAGAGACTTCTCGAACCGGCTCTTGGCCACCGGCACGTCGCCGATGATGATCATGGCGCAGCCGCCCTTGGCCAGCCGCTCCATCTCTGCCAGATATTCCTCGTCCGAAAGGCCGAAGGTGGTGGGGGCAAAGATGATGCGGTTCTTCAGCTGCAATCCACCGTAATCAATGGGGCTCAGGATGGTGTCGTACATGTTACACACTCTCTTTCCTCGTCCGTGCTGCCTTTTGCAGCAGGCTCAGGAGCTGGTGCTGTTCCTCTTCGGTCAGCCCGCTCAAATTTTGTGCATCCCAATCGAAAAATACCTGGTGGCAGGTCCGGAATGCTCTCTCACCCGCCGGGGTCAGCCCCAAATGATAACTGCGGCCCTGCTTTTCCCGGGTCATAAAGCCATCTTCCACCAGCTTGATCACGCTGCGCTGGCAGTGGCCCCAGTCCAGGTGCAGGTTTTTGGTCATCTCAGCCGGGGTGCAGCCGGGATGTTTGCCCACGTAGATCACAAAATACATCATGCCAAAGCTCAGGCCAAACTCCTGCAGCTGCTGGGTGGTGTAGGCTGCGAACCGCTTGTAAAACTCCATCGCGTAGAAGGATATGGTCGATTGGATCACTCTTTGCATCTCCTTTACTTGACAAGGTCTAGTATAATCACATTACTTGATAAAGTCAAGTACTTTTTTCAAAAAATTTCTCCCTGCTCCGTATTTCTGTTTCGGGAGCAGGGAGAAAACGATTTTTTTCTCAGACCAGCGGCATGATATTTTCCGGGGCGGCAGCAAGGCAGGCGGGTGCTTTTGGCGGCGGGGCCGCCAATGTCTCCTTGGACACCTTCCACCACAGGCGGGTCTCACCGCCGGGCAGGGTGAAGATCATGTTCCAGTCAAAGGGGTTCTCACTGGTGGTGACAGCCTGCACCGGCAGGCTGTTGGGGGTGCCGGGAGCGCAGGGCGCAAAATCATGGGCGCGGATGCCCACGGCACGGCAGCCCTCGGGCACCGGCAGAGCCACGGTCAGCGGCTGTTCCCAGCCCGCCAGATGAACGGTATGCTCCCCCACCCGGGTGCAGGGCAGAATGTTCTTGCAGCCGGTCAGGCGGGCGGCGGCACGGGTGCGGGGGTCGGCAAAGACCTCCTTGGTCGTGCCCGCCCGGAGCACCTCGCCGCTGTCCATCACGATCATCTCCCTGCACAGGCGGTAGGCCTCGTCCCGGTTGTGGGTCACCAGCAGGGCCGTGCCCGCAAACCCGGCCAGCAGGCTGCCTACCTCCCCCTCTACCTCCTCGCGCAGGTAGCTGTCCAGCGCACTGAACGGCTCGTCCAGCATCAGGATGCGGGGTTTGGCCGCCAGGATGCGGGCCAGGGCGGCACGCTGCTGCTGCCCGCCCGAAAGCGCGCCGGGCAGGCGCTTGGCCAGTTCCTCCAGCCGCATGGCCCGCAATGCCTCGGCACAGGCGGCCCTGCGGGCGGCAGGGTCCTTTTCCTTTTTCAGGGCACAGAGGATATTCTGTTCCACGGTCATGTTGGGGAACAGGGCGTAGTTCTGGAACAGCAGACCCACATTGCGCTGCTGGGGCGGCAGGTCGATGCCCTGAGCGCTGTCGAACAGCACCCGGCCATCCAGCACGATGCGCCCCTCGTCCGGCCGGACGATGCCTGCAATGCAGCGCAGGGTCATGCTTTTGCCGCAGCCGGACGCGCCCAGAAGGGCGGTGGCAGTGTCCCCTGCCGTGAACGCAGCGTGGAGGGTAAAGCCATCAAACCGCTTGGTCACATTTACTTCCAGGCTCATGCGCGCTTTCCTCCCTGCTTCTGCCTGCGTTCCAGCAGGTTGACTGCCAGCAGCACCACCGCCGAGATAGCGATATCCACCAGCACCCACTGCATGGCCCCGGCTTCATCGTTGGTGCGCCAGAGCTGGTAGACCGTGGTTGCAATGGTGGCCGTCTTGCCCGGCGTGTAGCCTGCGATCATGCTGGTGGCACCATATTCGCCCAGCGCACGGGCAAAGGCCAGCACCGTGCCGGCCAGAATGCCCTGACGGCAGCAGGGCATCCGCACCCGCCAGAAGATCCAGGTGTTGGAAAGTCCCAGCGTCTGTGCCGACCAGGCCAGCGTTTCGTCAAAACTCTCAAAGGCACCACGGGCCGTGCGGTACATCAGCGGAAAGGCCACCACGATGGAAGCAAAGATGGCGCTGTACCAGTTCATCACCAGCTTCACGCCGAAATGTTCCATAAAAAAGATGCCCAGCGGCCTTTTTGCGCCGAACAGCAGCAGCAGGAAATATCCCACGACTGTGGGCGGCAGCACCATGGGCAGGGTGAGCACCACATCCAGCACGCCCTTGAGTACGCGCGGGAGCTTTGCAATGTAGTAGGCCGCAAAGATGCCTAAAAAGAACACTGCTGCGCAGCTGATCAACGCAATGCGCAGGCTGTTCCATAAGGGATACCAGTCCATACCATCCCCCCAGCGGATGCTTACAGTGCGGTGAAGCCGACGCTCTCGAACACGGTCGCAGCCTTGTCGGTGCGCAGGTAAGCCAGGAACTCCTTGGCAGCCTCGGCATGGAGGGCGTTCTTCATCACAGCGGCGGGGTAGATGACCTGACCGCACATTTCCTTGGTAGCCTCGTCCACGGAGGTCAGACCGGCGCTGTACGCATCGGTGCAGTAAACGACACCGGCATCCACGCTGGCCTCGCTGACCTGGGTGGTGACTTCCTTGACGTTGGAACCGTAGGTGATGACACCGGCAGCAGCCAGAGCTGCCTCATCCAGATCATAGTAGGCCAGGATCTTCTGGGTGTACTGACCCACAGGCACATCACTGTTGCCCATGCAGAACAGGATATCCTCTGCCTTCAGGTGCTCAGCCAGGCTGTCGAAGCTGTCAATCCCCTTGTCGCTGCCCTCGGGTACACAGAGCACGACCTTGTTCTCCAGCAGATCCACACGGCTTTCGGCATCCACAAAGTCCAGGCCCTCGGTGTTCACCTCAGCGGAAGCGGTGCTGTCCAGCTGGTTCATCTGCTTCTGACCGGCGGAGATGAACAGGTCGCAGTCCGCACCCTCCTGGATCTGGGTCTTGAGGGTTCCGGAGGAGTCAAAGTTGAAGCTGAAGGTCACGCCGGGGTTCTCTGCAGAGTAGGTCTCGGCAATGGCGTTCAGGGTCTCGGTCAGGGAGGCGGCAGCAAAAACGATCAGCTCCACGCTCTCGCCGGAGGCAGCCTCAGAGGAGGCGGCAGCGGAGGATGCGGTGGAAGATGCAGTGCTGCCGGAGGAGCCGCCGCAGGCGGTCAGAACAGCAGATGCAGATGCGATGCCGGCAGCGCACAGGAAGCTGCGGCGGGAGATCATAGTTTTCATAGTCTTGCTCCTTACAGTGGGTATGCTTTTGTTGTACTTTTATTTTCACGTCCGGCACCAAAAGCAACGCCGCGGCGGTGAAACAGACTTATTTGCGGGCGCACTCGCCGTCCAGCCCGGCGGCAATGCGTACCCCATGCTCCAGGCTGGGCAGGATGTACTCCAGATTCTCTTTCACGGCCTTGGGGCTGCCGGGCAGGTTGACGATGAGGGTCTTGCCCCGCAGCACGCTGGCGGCACGGCTGAGCATCCCGCGCGGGGTGATGCTCAGGCTGTGGTAACGCATGGCCTCAGCAATGCCGGGGGCGTTGCGGTCCGCTACGGCATAGGTGGCTTCCGGGGTGATATCCCGGGGGGCAAAGCCGGTGCCGCCGGTGGTCAGGATCAGGTTGACCTGACGGCCATCGGCCAGCCGGATGAGCTGTGCTTTCAGGGCCTTTGCCTCATCGGGCAGGATCATGGTCTCCTCCACCTGATAGCCTGCAGCGGTGAGCATCTCCACGATCAGGGGGCCGCTCTTGTCCTCCCGCTCACCACGGCTGCCCTTGTCAGAAAGGGTGATGACGGCAGCGCGCAGGGGCGGGTTTTCCGGCGGAGGCAGCAGGGTCACCTCGTCCCCCACGTGGATCTCGCCGCCCTGCAGCACCCGGGCAAACACGCCCTCCCGGGGCATAATGCACTCGCCGGTCTTCTGCTTGATGACGCAGTCGTTGTGGCACTCTTTGCCGATCTGGGTCATTTCCAGCACCACGTCCCCGATGGCAAAGCGGCTGGTCACGGGCAGATTGCGGAAATCGTAGCCCTCCACCACCAGATTCTCACCAAAGGCACCGTAGTCCACCCAGATCTTCTTGCGGAAGTTCTCGATCTTTTCAGCACTCAGCAGACTGACCTGACGGTGCCAGTTCCCGCCATGGGCATCGGTCTCAATGCCCCATTCCGGGGTCAGGCGTGCGCTTTCCACTTCGGTCTTGACCGTGCCCCGCTGGGGGCTGGTGCAGATCGCCAGAAGTTTTCCCATAGATTTATCCTCCAATTCGGTACATGCCCCGGGTCGCGGGGATGTCCTGTTTCAATTCAAAATGATGTTCCTGGGGCTTTTTCCAGATGGTGGTACGGATGGCGGCCAGCAGCTCCTCGTCTGACGCACCGCCGCGCAGCAGGGCTTTCAGGTCACATCCGGCCTCACTGGCAAGGCAGGGGCGCAGAAAGCCCTGACTGGTCAGCCGCACCCGGTTGCAGGAGGCGCAGAACTTGCCGTGGACAGCGGCAATGAAGCCGATGTCCCCTTTCCAGCCCGGCACGGTGTAATAGACCGCCGGGCCGTCGCCCAGCGCGGCACATGCCGCCCCGGGCAGCGGAGTCAGCGCCGGCCAGCGCCTGCGGAAGCGGGCCAGCAGCTCCGGGCCGGAGATACAGGGCATGGCCGCCCCGTAGCCGATGGGCATCATCTCGATGAACCGCACCTGCAGGGGCTTGTCCTGTGCCAGAGCGGCCAGCGCTTCCAGCTCGCCCTCGTTCACGCCCACCTGGGGCACGCAGTTCAGCTTGACCGGAATGCCGCTTTCCAGCGCGGCATGGATGCCCGCCTGCACGGCGGCAAATGCATCCCGGGCCGTGATCTTTGCAAACAGAGCGGGGTCCAGCGTATCCAGACTGATGTTCACGCTGTCCAGCCCGGCCTCCAGCAGGGCGGGCAGCTGCTGTTCCAACAGGACGGCATTGGTGGTCATGGTGACCTTCCGGATGCCGGGGATGGCTTTCAGCCCTTTGACCAGCTGCTCCACACCCTTGCGCACCAGCGGTTCGCCGCCGGTGACCCGCACGGTATCCACCCCGCACCGGGCAAACAGGGCGGCAAGGCGCAGGAATTCCTCGTAGGTCAGGATATCCTCCCGTTCCAGCTTGTCCACGCCATCCGGCATACAGTAGCGGCAGCGCAGGTTGCACAGGTCGGTCACGGAAAGGCGGAGATAATGGATATTGCGGCCCTTGGAATCAAACATAGCCGCCCTCCGCCCGGATGTAATGTCCGCTCTTGCCGCCGGTCTTTTCCACCAGATGAATCTCGCCCAGCTCCATGCCCTTATCCACGGCCTTGCACATGTCATAGATGGTGAGCAGGGCGGTGGAAACGCCGGTCAAGGCTTCCATCTCCACGCCGGTCACGCCGCTGGTCTTGACCGTACAGCGTGCTTCCACAGCCCGGCGCTCGGGCAGCAGGTCAAACTCGATCTGCACCTTGGTCAGCGGCAGCGGGTGGCACAGGGGGATCAGCTCGCTGGTGCGCTTGGTGGCCATGATGCCGGCCACCCGGGCCACGCCCAGCACATCGCCTTTTTTCACGGTACCGCCCTCCACGGCGGCAAAGGCTTCCGCATTCATGGTAATGATACCGTGGGCCGTGGCCTCCCGGGCCGTGACGGGCTTTTCGCTCACGTCCACCATCACGGCGTTTCCGGCGGCATCAAAATGTGTCAGATTATTTTCACTCATATTTTTTCACCTTAGTTAAGCTCCCCCTTCGGGGGAGCTGGCAAAGCCGAAAGGCTTTGACTGAGAGGGTTTCAGCAGTGTCCGAAACCGCAGTTGGGCCAGTGGCACTCGGCGCAGCCCAGGCAGAGGCCGCCCTCGCCCAGACGGGCGATATCCTCGGCGGTGATGGGGTCATCGGCCAGCAGGCGGGGCAGCAACAGGTCAAAAATGGTGCGCTTGGCGTACATCACACAGCCGGGCAGACCGCAGACCGGCACACCGTCCAGATAGCTGACCAGGAACATGGCACCGGGCAGCACGGGCGCGCCGTAGGTAACGATCTCGGCCCCAGTGTTCCTGATGGCCAGCGGGGTGCGGTCGTCCGGATCCACGCTCATGCCGCCGGTGGTAAAGATCAGCTCACAGCCTGCGGCCTTTGCTTCCAGAATGGCGTCCGTGATGCCCGCCGGGTCATCATCACAGACCTTGTGGAAGGTCATCTCACAGCCATACACCGCCAGCTTCTGCTCGAGGATGGGGGTAAACTTGTCCTCAATGCGGCCCTTGAACACCTCGCTGCCGGTGGTGATAACGGCAAACTTCTTCTGGTGGAAGGGCAGCACGTTCAGGATGGGCTTCGGCCCGGCAGCAGCCTGCATGGCCTCCATCTTCTCCTGCTCAATGACCAGCGGGATGATGCGGGTACCAGCCAGCTTGGCTCCCTTTTTCACAGGCAGGTCGCCGTGGATCGTGGCGATCATCATCTGGGGAGTGCTGTTCACTGCCAGCAGGGCTCTGCGGTCGATCTTGAGCAGACCGTCGCAGTCAGCGATCAGTTCGATCTTGCCCTCCCGGGGCTCGGTGCCGTGGATGTTCTGACCGGCAGCGGCCTTGTAGAGCAGGGCGGCAGCCTCGTCCTCGTGGAGGATGCCGGGCTTTTTCTCCCAGACATAGAGGTTTTCCTTGCCGATGCTCAGCAGCACCGGAATATCCTCGGGCTGAATGATGTGGCCCTTTTTGAAGCGAGCCCCCTTGAACTCACCCGGGATGATCTGGGTGATATCGTGGCAGAGCACCTGCCCTGCCGCGTCTTCGGTACGGATCAGTTTCATGGTTTCTTCCTCCCCCTGTTACAATGCAGGCATCTGTGCAGCGATCCAGTCGGCCAGCGCTGCGGGCTCGTCCAGTGCAAAGTCTGCCCCCGGAACATCCCCCACGATGGCCAGCGGCTCAAAGGAGACCGGCTCCTCCGAGACAGCCCTGCGCACCACCTCGATCTTGGGCCAGCCGCTCTCCTTGAAGCCCTCCATCAGCACCAGATCATAGCCGTGGCGCTCAAACAGGGCCAGCAGATCCTGCTCATTCAGGCGGAATTCCTCCGTCAGCAGGTAGCGGCTGCCTGAAAAGACCGCCACGCCCTCGGCCCCGGCCTCCCGCAGGCGGAAGCTGTCGGTGCCCGGCACGTCGGGGGTGAAATCGTGGCCGTCATGCTTGATGACACCCACCTTCAGGCCCCGTGCCCGCAGCAGGGGGATGAGTTTTTCCAACAAAGTCGTTTTGCCGCTGTTGTGCGCACCGCTCACGGCCAGCACAGACGGGCGCTTCAGGCTCAGCTCGGCAGCAAGCGCCTGTTTCTTTTCACTGTACAAAGTTCAGTACCTCCACTTCTTCGCCCGGAGCCACCGGGCCGCTGCCCGCAGGCAGCTCCACCAGGCAGTTGCAGCCCATCATGGCCGACAGACTGCCCGAGGAATGCGCCTCCGCGTTGCCCTCGCCGGGGATCTCCACCAGGCCGCCCAGCGCTCTGGCCCGCAGAAAGCGGGTTCCCTTGCTGGGTTTGGAAAAGCCGGTGGTCAGCCTGCCCCGGGTATGCACCGGGATGCAGTCCTCTTCCCGCCGCCCTGCGGCCCGCAGCAGGGCCGGAACGGCATACTGCTCCAGCGTGGCAGCAGCGGCAAAGGGATTGCCGGACAGGCAGAACACCAGCTTTTCTCCCACCTGTGCAGCAATCATGGGGCTGCCGGGCTTCTGGGCTACCCCGGCAAAAACAGGCTCCGCGTGCAGCATTTCCAGCACAGTGGGCAGGTAATCCTTCTGCCCCACCGAAACACCGCCGCTGGTGATCACCGCATCACACCGGGTGAGCAGATCCTGCATCCGGACGGCGATCTCCTCCGGGTCATCCGAGCAGTGGGTGCGCTCCACGGCAAAGCCCAGCTGCCGCAGGCGGGCGGCATTCTGGATCCCGTTGGCATCGTAGATCTTGCCGGGAGCCCAGGCCTCACCCGCTTCCAGCAGCTCACTGCCGGTAGCAAGCACGCCCACGGTCAGGGGGCGAAAGACCTCGGCATCCGGGATGCCCTGACCGGCCAGCACACCGATGTGCGCCGGGGTCAGCACAGTTCCGGCGGCGGCAATGGGGGCACCAGCGGCGATGTCCTCACCCCGGAACACCACATTGGCGTTGGGCTGGAGCTGGGCGTAAATGTGCACCTGCTCCTCCCCGCCGTCGGTCAGCTCCTGCATCAGAACGCAGTCCGCGCCCGGGGGCAGGGGTGCGCCGGTCATAATGCGGGCGGCACACCCGGCAGGCAGGGCAGCGGCGGGGGCATCCCCGGCGTAAAGCTTCATCACTACCGGCAGGGTGACAGGGGTTTCCTCCCCCGCCCCGGCCGTGTCGGCACTGTGGAGGGCATAACCATCCAGAGGGCTCCGGTCAAAAGGGGGCTGATCCATCCGGGCACACAGGTCCCGGGCTGCGATCCGCCCACAGGCATCATCCAGCGGAACCCGCTCCGTGGCAGGCACCGGGAGAGCCGCAGCAGCATCCAGCACCCGGCGCAGAGCCTGGGCTGGCGTGCAAAAAGGCTGTTTCATTGCAAAAATCCTCCATCGCTCCCCGGGGCACAGTTTGCCCGCTATGGCCCGGACAAACTCCCGGGGAGATCTCTTTTCGATCGGCAGGTGAAAAAAAGCGGAGACGTTCTGACCGAAAATCAAAACGCCCCCGCAAAAAACCGAACATGGCCCGGAGCGGCAGCCTGCAGGCCGCCACGCCGAGGGAGCCGCTTCCTTTTCCGCTGTTGCAGCAACGGGAAGGAGGCAACGCTCCGGAACGGTGGATGGGAGGAGTTCTTTTTTTCAAATTGCAGCGTTTCTTCTGCGGGAAGGCGGCCGGGTTTCCCCTGCCACCCTTGAATGCCGGCGTTGGCCCTTAGCATTGCGGCGCGGTGTCCTGCCCCCTGCGGGGTTTAGACAGCCTTGCTCAAAGAAGCTCTTGTACCCTATTCAATTGTGTATGATCTTTTAGTCGCAGAAATCATCCACGTCGCTGATGGCTTTTGCATAGCGGCGGGTGAGGTACTGGGTGGAGAAGAGGAACCGCTCGTTCTGATTGTTGGTCAGCTCCTCGATGTCGGCAAACTCCGGCCTGCCCTGCATGGTCTTCCAGGTCTGTTCGATCTCCTCCGGCGCAAGGCCGTAGGGGGAGCGCTGGAAGTACTTCAGCGGGGTGGCACTGGGGTAGACCCGTGCGTTGAAGCGCACCATCTCAGCAAACATGATACAGAGGTCTTTGTCCTCAATGAGCTGGGCGATCATGGCGTAGTTGTCGCTCATGTTGGCGTTGGAGTAATAGTAGGTATCCTTTGCGCCTGCACGGACAACGATATCCTCACACTGGGGGTCCTGCGGCATCTGAGCCAACAGCTCATCGGCGTTCTCCACCTCACTGACCAACAATGCGTGAGGCGTGACAAGCGCGGCGGCGCTGCGGGAACGGATGTAACCGGCCAGCTCCTGCGCGGGGGTCAGCTCCGGCAGCTCCGGCGCGGTCTTGGTGGGCTGATCCGCAAAGGGATCGTTTTCAGCCTCCGGCTCACCGGCCAGAAAATCCAGCAGCTGAGGCTTTGCGGCCTCGTCCTGCACAGTTTCGGCGGCTTCGGGTGCGGCCCCGGCAGCCTGCATTGCTGCAAGCTCTGCGGTCTCCCGCTCCACGGCAGCGATCACATCCTCGCCGGTCTTGGCGGCGCTGCCGTCAAAGCTGCTGCCCGTTTCCTTCAGGCGGCGGGCCGTCTCGCTGGCGGCATCGATGTCGAACACCTCTGCCTTGGGCTTTTTCTTAGCGGCCAGCTCTGCCTTCTGCAGGTCCAGAACGGCCTGCTCCGGGTCCACGCTGCTGTCCACAGTGGTGGTGTAGCCGGGTTTACGTCTGCCAAACAACATGACGATCGTTCCTCTTTCTATGGGATTTATTCAGCTGCTGCGGTGTTCTGGGCGTAGATGCCGCGCTTTTCCAGATCATCAGCCATGTCAGCCAGATCATACTTCTCCAGCGTCTCGCGGGTGGGCACACCGGTGGTGCGGTCCCAGCCGAAGATGTCGTAGAACAGATCCTTTGCCTTCTCCATGTCGGCGCGGTCCAGCTTGGTGGTGCCTTCCTCAAATGCCTTGAAGTCGGGGTCCTTATCGAACACCCAATCACAGATGGCATCGTGCTCCTGACGCAGGTTTGCGCTGCCGCAGTTCTGCTGGAAGCTGATGGCGGTCATCGCGCGCAGCATCTGGGTGATGCGGGCACCGTCCTCCTGCAGATCGGCCTGGGTATAGGTCTCGCCAGTAACAGCAGTCATAAAGTCTGCCTGCAGATCCAGGTCGCCGTGATACTCACGCTCCTTGGAGGGAGACTGGGTCATGGGCCACATCCAGTTGCACAGGGTGGCAGAGTCGTGGAAGTTCTTGTCGTTGACGCAGTATGCAGCCAGCTTTGCCTTGTTCTCGTTGATGGGAGTGTAGGCCTTGGCCTTATCGTAGCAGCCCTCGCCGAAGAAGTCTTCCATGACCTTCTTGGTCACATCATAGGGAGCGCCGGAGCCGGTCTCGCAGACGATCTCGTGGATCATGCAGTCGCGGTTGTAGACGAGGTTGTACAGCATACCCACCTGCCATGCCTCAGCAGGGCCGTGGTGGTTGGGGAAGCCGTTGTAGATCAGGTTGGAGTTGGTGGCACCATCGTCGCGGTCCAGCCAGCTCTTGGGCAGGCCGAACTTCTCCATCATGGCCAGGGTGCCCTTGGCGATCACGGACAGGTCGCCCTCACCGTAAGCCATGCGGCGGATCAGCTCCACCTCCCAGCGGGGATCGCCAGCCTTCTCCCACTCCCAGGGCAGAGAGTCGTACTCAGCCTCGCTGATGTACTTGGTGGCCTCCTCACGCGGCATCCGCAGGATCCACAGCAGGTCGCGGTTCAGGTTGCCGTAGTTGTCCCACAGGCCCATATCGTCCACAGCATGAGACCATGCCAGGTTGATGACCATGGTGCCGTCGCCCTCGTACTTGAAATCGTGCACGCCGTCCGGATAGACGCGGGTGCCGTACAGCACGGGCATACAGGTGTTGGAGTTGTGGGTGGGCAGGTCGTAATCGGCCAGCGGATCCACATCGTACTCAGTGTAGCAGCGGATGGGGCAGGAGGAGCAGCCGCCGTTCTTCACGGTGTACTCCGCAGCCGGAGCGCCGAAGTCGAAGTAGCCCTTGAAGCAGCGCAGAGCCACCTTGTTGATATCATTGTAGGGCTGCTCGCCGGTATCCACGGGGCCGCCGGGAGCCTTCTTCCACATACGGCCGGGAGCGCCGGACCAGCGGTTCTTGCCGGAGGTGGCGCTGTACTCTGCCCAGCTCTGGGGCTGTGCGGGCACGTTGTGGTTGTTGTTGCCGCCGATCAGGTTGCCCATCATGTAGTTGGAGAGCTCCAGCACCTTCTTGGGGTCAGCCACCTTGACGCTGCCGGTGCCGCGGATGGCCAGGCCCTTCAGCTTCTTGTTGCCCATGGCAGCGCCCAGACCGGCACCGCCGGAGTTGCCGAAGCTGGTGTTCAGAGTGGAGTAATCCACCAGGTTCTCACCGGCGGGGCCGATGGAAGCAGTCTCGAACTCACGGCCGTTCTGCTCCACCATCCACTTGTTGGCAGCAAAGGTACCCTTGCCCCAGATCTCGCTTGCGTCCTCCAGAGAGACTTCGCCGTCCTCGATGCGCAGGTAGACGGGCTTTTCGGAGATGCCGCTGACAACGATGCCGTCGTAACCGGCATACTTCAGCATGGAGCCGATGTGGCCGCCCATGTGTGCATCGATGATGGAGTGGCCCTTGGACCAGGTAGAACGGAAGGTCACGTTCATACGGCCGGAGCAGGGCACGCCGGCACCGGTCAGGGGGCCGACACCAAAGATGACCAGAGCCTTCTCGTCATAGGGGTCCAGCTCCATGGGAGCTTCCTCGTACATGATGCGGTAGGCCATGCCCATACCGCCGATATATTTATGGTATTTTGCGTCGTCCTGGGTGGTGATCTCACCGGTGGTCAGGTTGACGCGCAGGATCTTGCCTGCCCAGCCATAGGTTTCAGCCATTGTTGTTCCTCCTTACAGATCCTTGTAAGCAGCCTGTGCTGCGCTGGTAACGGCATCCCAGTCCACGATGGACAGAGCGCCGGACGGGCAGCCCGCCACGCAGGCACCGCAGGCGATGCACTTGGAGGACTTGCCGGTCTCGGGGTTGACGGTAGGCATGTGCCAGGGGCAGGCCTCCACGCAGGCACCGCAGCCGATGCACTTGTCGGTATCGACCACGCGGATGCCCTGCTCATTGGTGACAATGGCCTTCTGGGGGCATGCATTGCCGCAGGCGGGATCCTCGCACTGGCGGCAGGTATCCGGGAAGTAGACAAAGCAGTTGTCGGTGCCGGACAGCAGACCGTTGCCGTCGCCGTCCAGATTCAGGCGGCGCTGGATCTTGACGCGGCTGATGTAGGAAGAGCACACGCCGTCGTTGGTCAGGGTGCAGTTGATCTCGCACCGCTGGCAGCCGGTGCACAGGTCAGCATTGACCACCAGCAGACCCTGGGGCAGTGCCCAGGTCGCCACAGCACCGGCGTCCACCTGCTTCTGAGAGCAGCCAAAGAGGGACAGCATAGATGCGGAAAGGGTGAGTCCTGCAAGGCTCTTGCCCGAGATCTTCATAAATTGACGGCGGGTCATGTCAGCCGTCAGAAAATCAGTTTTTGCCATAGGTTTCCATTCCTCCGTGAGGTCACTCTGCGCAGAGCACCTCGGTTACATAGAAATAAGAATTGTTGACGATGTCCGTGACCGCCGTGGACGTAATGGTTGCACCGGAAAGCGCATCCACCTGGGTCATGTCAGCGCTGACCGTGTCGGCCGCACTGCCCTGGGTGGTCAGATCAGCGGCCTGCAGCTTGTACTCGGCCTGCTTTTCAGCGGACCAGTCTGCATAAGGCACTGCCTGTTCCTCGCCGTCCTGCGCGCTCTTGCTCAGACACGCCGCGTACAGCTTGCGCCGTGCCACAGCCTCAGCACTGTTGTCCATCGGGGGGATGAGTGCGTCGTCCATCGGCTGGCCGTTCAGGGCCGAGAGGGTCAGCCCGGCTTCATACATTTTCCGGGTAGCCTCGGCCTCCGGGGAGGTATCGCCCGCACGCCATGCGGCGGGGTCGAAGGCCTCAGCGGAGGCAGCGTCGGTCTCGGCGCTGCCTGTGGCAGCAAAAGCCGTACCGGTGGCCGGGTCGGTCACAGTGTAGCGCTTGCCTGCCAGCGTGAAGGGAGCTGCGCCCTGGTACTGGGCCGTGAACTCCGGGTTCTCACACTGGGCACCCAGGCTGTCGGTCTCGGCCTGTGCCAGGATCTTCACATCCAGCACATTGCCGTCGCGGTCCAGCGTCACACCGGCCTGCACCTCGCTCTGGAAGCCCTGCTTGCTGCCCACCACATAATACGTGGTGTCATCCAGCTGGTACACCGCGCTCACACCATAGGTGGCAGCGTCGGCATCTGCCAGCGGCAGAACCGTTCCGGCCACCGTGGTGCGGCTGTGCATCAGCCCGCCAAGGCCAAGCGCCATGGCAAGCGTTGCCGCACCCATGGCCGCATAGCCGGGCAGCCGCCTGCGCCACAAGGACTGCGGCGCATGATTTGCCTGCTTCAATTGTATCACCTGCCTGTTTGATTCAGCTGTGCCCGGAACTCCCGGGCACGAAAACAGCCGTTCCACCTGCTGCAACAGTGCGGAACGGTTTCTTCGTTATAAGAATAACATCTTTTCCACCGGTTAGTCAACGTATACGCACAAATAAAGCCCTACAATTTCTCTCAAAAGCTCTTGCCTCTTGGTGAAATCATTTCTTTTGCCGGATAAACAGTTTCAATCCATATTCCTCTGCCAGCTCCAGCGACTGTACCGTGGGCATACTCTTGCTCACCAGCGCGGGCACACCGGCCCGGATGGTCTTGCGCACCATATCCACCGGCACCCGGCCGCTGGTAAAAAGCACACACTCCGCCAGCGGCACACCCTCTGTCAGGGCGCAGCCCACGGCCTTGTCCAGCGCGTTGTGGCGGCCCAGATCCTCGCACCGGTACAAGATCTTGCCCGCACGCAGCAGCAGGCAGCTGTGCACGGCATGGGTGGCACGGTAGAGCGGCAGGCCCTGCCCCATGGCATCGGCTAGCGCATCCACCCATGCGGCGGGGATCTCCCGCTGGGGCACCGGAGCCAGCGGCGGCAGCTGCACCGGGCTGGCCAGCGTCAGGTTATCGGTGCAGCAGCTGGGCACCTCCTGCCCGGCCTGTTCCGCTGCCGCCAGCGGATGGCGCAGCTGAACGCTTATCTTGAGCCCCTGTGCGCAGACGGCCACCCGCTCCACCTCGTCAGCGGAGGTGATCCAGCCCTCGGTCAGCAGGCGGCCCAGCGCCAGCTGCGGCAGCAGCTCCGGCGTGCAGACCACCCGGAAGGCTGGCTGTTCGTTGACCAGAATGGCCGCGGCGTGCTCTGCCGCCAGTGTCCGCTCGGTGCCATCGGGCATCCGGACGCTCTCTGCCCCCGGTGCTGCACCGAATTGATCCATGATCTGCATTGGGTGTTCCTCCCCTGTCTGTTTTACTCTGCCCCTATTGTAACACGCTTTTGCTCCGCTGAAAAGCGCCTGTGTCCTCTGGAACAAACTGCCGATCCGTGTCGTTTCCATTTTTCCCGGCTTTGTGATATACTACTGTAAAATGACAGAACCATATCCCAGTACCGAGGTGGAATCCAAATTGAAGCATCTCTTCCGCTCCCTCACGCGGGCACGCCGGACCTACAAGGATACCCGGAACCATGCCCTGACCCTGCTGCACCGGGCCTCCGCTGCCGTTCTGGCAGCCGTGCTGGTGTACAAAGCCCTGACCTATCTTTTGTTTCTGCCCGCCATGAATGGCATCTGGTCGCTGACACTGCGCTGCTCGCCGGTGAACTACCTGACCAACAACAACGCGCATCAGATCTTTACTTCACCGACCATTTTAGGCGGGATCGTGCTCATCGTCCTTCTGGCGGCGTGCTGGAACCTGTACGGCTTTTCCATCCTTCTTCATGGGTTTGAACTGGCCCGCCGGGGTGAAACACTGCGTCCTGTTTCCCTGTTCGTTCGGTCACTGGGGGATATCCGCCACGTCCTTCTCCCCAAAAACTGGCCAATCCTGCTTTACTGCACCCTGCTCATCCCCTTTACAGATGTATCCGTGACCTACAACTATATCTCTCAGCTGGCTGTGCCGGAGTACATCCTTGGGCTTGTCCGGGCAAAGCCGCTCTATCTGGCGCTTTTTCTTCTCATTCTGGGTGCGGCGTTCCTGTTTACCCTGTTCTGGGTCCTGGTGCTCCCCCTCTTTACGCTGGAACGCAAAAGCCTGTGGGAAGCCGTTCAGGAGAGCGCTGCCCATGTCAGGGCACAGCTGCCCCGGCTGGCCGGTGTGCTGCTGCGGTGGAACCTCAGTGCGCTGGTCCGGTCTGTTCTGGTCTTTTTCGGAGCTTCCCTGCTGGTTTACAGCGTGGCAGCGCTGATCGGCCTGCGGAGCACCCGCGCCATGCTGCTGCTCGCCCGTGCGCTGTATCTGTTGGAGATCCCCTTCTTCGGCTTTTTGCTGGACTGCAAGGTCACCACGGCCCAGTGCACCATCATCGCATTCCTCTACGATCGCTGCCGTGACTGCCCGCCGGAAGAGCTGCCGGAAGGCAAACCGCACCGCTTTGGCGGCTGGCCCCTGCTCACCGCTGCGGTGGCCGGGGTCACGCTGGCCACCGGGCTGATGGCAGTCTACCTCTACGCTCTGCCCCAGGACGATGCCCTGCTCACCGCCGTGGGCGGCGTGACCCCACTGGTCACCTTCCACCGGGGCGACTGCACCGTGGCCCCGGAAAACACCCTTCCCGCCTTCCGGTCGGCCATCCTCAAGGGCGGCGACCGCATCGAGCTGGATGTGCAGATGACCAGCGACGGCGTGGTCGTGGTGACCCACGATTCAAACCTGAAACGCTGCACCGGCAAAAACGCAAAAGTCTATGATCTGACCTACGCCGAAGTGGCACAGCTGGACGCAGGCCGCTGGTTCAGCAGCCGCTTTGCCGACACCCGGATTCCCACCCTGGAACAGGTGCTGCAGCTCTGCCGGGGCCGCATCGGCCTGAACGTGGAGATCAAACCCAGCGCCGCCACCCCTGCTCTGGAGGCTGAGACCGTACGCCTGCTGCGGGAATACGGCTTCGACAGCTCCAACTGCGTCATCACCTCCCAGAGCTACGAGACCCTGCACAAGGTCAAGGCGCTGGCCCCTGAGTACCCCACCGGCTACATTCTGGCTCTGGGCGTAGGCAACTACTACGACCTGCCCGATGCCGACTTTTTCAGCGTGGAGACCACCTTTATCACCTCCGGCATGGTCAACGCCGTCCATCTGCGGGGCAAGACCGTCTCTGCCTGGACCATCGACCGCGAAAAGGTCGCCACCCACATGCTGGAGCTGGGCGTGGACGACCTCATCACCGACAAGCCCGACATGGTGCAGGACCTGCTGGCCCGGAATCAGCAGGTGGACGACAGCCTGATCGACTTCCGTGACCTGCTCAACGCCCTGCTCCACCCGGAGCAGCCTGCCGACTCCTCCGATGACGCGGAGGAGACCATCACCGATGCCGTGGAAGATCCGGAGGAGTTCGTGGACGCGGCGTAACACAGCCCCCTCTTTCTTGCGGTATCATTGAACCAACGGTCTGTAAAAGTAAAACATCCCCGCACGGCCTGCCGAAACAGGAAGTGCGGGGATGTCTTTTTGTTCAGAGGAATGGGTTATAGAACCTTCCAAAGCGGATGGTCACGGTCAGGCTGATGAGCAGCAGAACCACGCCCACGCCCAGGGCAATGAAGTCCCGCCGGGCAAAGGGGCGCTGGGTATACCAGGTGCGCTTGCTGTTCTTGCCGAAGCCGCGCAGCTCCATCGCATTGGAAATGGTGTCGATGCGGTTCAGACTGGTCAGGATGAGCGGCAGCAGGATGTTGACAGAGTTCTTCATCCGCTTGAAGAAGGGCTCCTTTTTGCCCAGCTCCACGCCGCGGGCCTGCTGGGCCTGGCTGATGCTGTGGTAGTCGCGCTGGATATCGGGGATGTAGCGCAGGGCAATGGCCACCGAATATCCGACCTTGTACGAGATGCCGATGCTGTTCAGGCTGGCAGCAAACTCGCTGGGGTCGGTGGCAGAGATGAAGAGGATGGCCACCGGCAGGGCCACAAAATATTTCAGGCTGATGTTGACCATGTAGAACAACTGCTCCGCTGTCAGGTCATACCGCCAGAACAGGTGGCAGAGCACCGTGCGGGTGCCGTACAGGGTGGTGCCCTGATTGGGATCGAACAGGAAGATGAACAGGTTGTTCAGCAGCAGGAACACCAGCATGAAGGTCATCATAAACCGGACTTCCCGGAATTTGATCCGGCTCAGCCTGAAGGCCAGCAGGCTGACCACCAACAGGCCCAGCAGCACCCAGGTGTTGTAGGTGATCATGCTGGCAAAGGTGAACAGCAGGAAGAACGCCAGCTTGGTGGTTCCGGTCATCTTGTGGATGACGCTCTCCCGGGGGAGATAATTCAAAACAGTCTTAGCGGCCACCCTCTCTCACCTCCCGGTCCTGCTCAATAAATCTCTCTACAAATTCCTGCGCGGGCGCAATGCCGCAGCGGTTGGCCAGCGTGTACAGGCTGGTCTCCTTCAGGGCCGCCTGTTCCACCAGCGCGGGGTCACACAGAACGGCGGCCGCGGTGCGGTCTGCAATGAGCCGTCCGTCGCAGAACACCAGCGCGCGGCGGGTGTATTCCAGCATCAGGTGCATGTCATGGGTGATCATCACCACCGTCACACCCCGGGCATTCAGGCCCCGCAGGAACTCCATGATGTCGGTATAGTGCCGGAAATCCTGCCCGGCGGTGGGCTCATCCAGAAGGATGAGCTCCGGGTCAAGCACCAGCACGCTGGCAATGGTCACCCGCTTTTTCTGGCCGAAGCTCAGTGCCGAGATGGGCCAGTTCCGGAAAGGATACAAGCCGCAGACCCTGAGGGTCGCTTCCACCTTTTCCCGGATCTGCTCCTCGGTCAGGCCGGAGCGCTGCAGACCCAGAGCCACCTCATCGTAGATCATGGTCTTGGAGATCATCTGGTTGGGGTTCTGCATTACATAGCCGATGTGCTGGGCGCGGCGGCGGATGTTCTCCTCAGCCAGCGGCTTGCCGTTCAGGAAGATCTCGCCCGCATCCGGGGTCTCGAAGCCGCAGATGAGCTTGGAAAGGGTAGATTTGCCTGCGCCGTTCCGGCCCACGATGCTCACCATCTCCCCCTTGCCGATCGAGAAGCTGACATCCCGCAGGGTCTGCTGGCCCTTCTGATAACCAAAGCTCAGGCCCTTTACCTCCAGCAGCGGCTCCCGTTCCGGCTGCGCGGCGGGCCGGGGCCGGGCCGTGAACCAGTCCCGGAGCTTTTGGGTGTCGGTATCGTCCAGCACAAGGCTGTCCACATGGGCGGGGTGCTTGTCCGGAGTGATATCCACCCCGGCATAGCGCAGAGCCGTGACATACAGCGGCTCCCGGATGCCGTTTTCCGCCAGCAGGCTGCCCGAGAGCAGCTCGTCCGGGCGCAGGTCTGCCAGAATGGTGCCGCCGTTCACCAGCACGATGCGGTCCACGTTCCGCCAGAGCACATCCTCCAGCCGGTGCTCGATGATGAGCACCGTGGTATCCGTCTTTTTCTGGATCTCGTCGATCAGCTCAATGGCCTGCTTGCCGGTGGCGGGGTCGAGGTTGGCCAGCGGCTCATCGAAGAGCAGGATCTTGACCTGATCCACCATCACGCCCGCCAGGCTCACCCGCTGCTTCTGCCCGCCCGAAAGCTCGTGCGGCGCATAGCCGAGATGGTTCTCGATGCCCACCAGCTCGGCGGCATGGCGGGTGATGGCGTGCATCTCATCCTGCGGGGTACAGCTGTTTTCCAGTGCAAAGGCAATGTCCTCGCCCACGGTCAGCCCGATGAACTGGCCGTCCGGGTCCTGCAGCACCGTGCCCACATGGGCCGAAAGTTCAAAGATGCTGCTGTGGGGCGCATCCACACCGTCCACGGTCAGGGTGCCGGTGCACGCGCCGGGGTTGGAAAACGGGTTCAGCCCGTTGATGCACCCCGCCAGCGTGCTCTTGCCGCTGCCGGAGGGGCCCGCAATGAGCACCCGTTCACCCGGGTAGATCTCCAGATTGATATCGGTCAGGGTGGGGCGCTTCTGGGCGCGGTACTGGAAGGAAAAGTTGCGGAATGAGATGATGGGTTTACGTTCTGCCATGGGTATGGTACCTCAGCTGTTCATCAAAAAAGCCTTTCCAACGGGCCGGACGGCGCAGATGGAAAGGCCGGGTTTCATGCGGGGATCACTCCTGATCCAGAGAGCCCTTCTTGGCGATGGTTCTGGTGTAAGCCAGCACCAGCAGGCCGCCCACCACCACAGCGGTGATACTGTTGGACACGGCGGCAAATGCACCCTGTGCAAACACCTTCTTGACGGGCTCGGCGTAGATGGCAATATCCAGCACGGGGGCCACCAGGATCCAGGCCAGCAGATGGGCCACGATATTGGCCAGCGCAAAGAAAGCCACCTGCTTCTTGCTGAACTCGCCTTCCTGCAGGTTCAGCTTCTTGGAGAACAGGCCCACCACAACGCCCACAAAGGCGGAGGCGATGACCCAGCTCCACCAGGGGCTGCCGCCCCAGGACAGGTCGATGAGGGTGTGGCCGATGAAGCCGATCAGGCCGCCGGCCACGGGGCCGTACATGGCAGCCAGCAGGGCCAGAACGGCGTACTGCAGGCTGATGTTGGTGTTGGGCACCGGGCTGGGAATGGCCACAAAACGTCCCAGAACAAAGAACAATGCCGCGCCGATACCGACAGCGACAACGGGCTTGATGCTGCTGTTGTTATTTTTCATATTCTCTCTCCTCTTTTATTCCGCGGATGCGGGGTTTCTTGCAAGGCACCGTTAGTATACGACACCCTCTTGAGCCTTGTCAATGGACAATCCGCCCGCTTTGCAGAAAAACGGCTGCTTTCCTGCATTTGGGGGCGAATGCCTTCCCGCCCTGTGCAGCAAAAAAGAGCACCCGCGCCTACCGGAGCGGATGCCCTGTAAATGCTGATTCGGTTTTGGCCCAAACCTTAGTTCTTAGCGGTCAGGCTGAAGGTGCTCAGGGTCTGGAAGGTGGTCACGATAACATTGATGTTGTTGACGATGGAGCTGCCTGCGGAGAACACGCGGGCGATGTAGTTGAACAGCTTGCCAACGTTCAGGAACACGTCCCAAGCGGTAGCCTCGGTGGTTGCGCCACCCTGCAGGTACACCATTTCGTTCTCATCGATCGCAGCAAAGTTAGCGGGCATTTTGATCTCATTGTTCATCATAACGGGGATTCCTCTCTTTCAAATCAATCTATACTTACCGTCTGCACCAAACCAAGTACACCGGCACCAGAACCAGACCGTGGTTCCTCCGACAGGAACGGGCAGGGGCACGAGTTCCGCATTCCCTCCGGAATTGTTCCCATATATAGGTTATACGATAAATATTCGGATTTGTCAATCGAATTTCCGGAATTTTTACCATTCTGAGCCAAAAGTGGATACACACAACGCGGAACACCTGCCATTTCGACAGCTTTCCACAAAATATCCGCTACCGCACGATCCCCGGGCACGAAAAACTCCTTCGTCCGCACGGCAGCACACAGATCCGTTCCACCCTGCGGCATTTCCCGGGCAAAAATCCGGCAAAAAATGCCCCCGCGCCCCCTACACAAACCGGAGCGGTTGTGCTATGATAAGGCTGAAAAATCGGTTTGGCAAAGCCAACCGCAAGGAGATGTCTTGGATGTCTGATCTGATGGAAACATTACGGCAGGAGGGCATCAGCCCCGACCTGCTGCACGCTGTGGAAGAATACCGCGCCGCCCACGCTCTGCCCGAGGCCCTGCGCCCCCGTATCCCCGTTTCCGGCTTTACCTATTATGGCCGTGAGGTCTGGGAGCAGGCACTGGCGGCCCTGCTCTGCGGCGAGAACCTGCTGCTGGCCGGCGGCAAGGCCACCGGCAAAAATGTGCTGGCCGAGAATCTGGCCGCCGCTTTTGGCCGCCCCGCATGGGACATCTCGTTCCATGTGAACATGGATGCAGCCTCCCTCATCGGCATGGACACCTTTGTGGATGGGGCGGTCACCTTCCGGCCCGGGCCGGTCTACCGCTGTGCCCAGTGCGGCGGCTTCGGCGTGCTGGACGAGATCAACATGGCCAAAAACGAGGCCCTGGCCGTCCTCCACGCCGTGCTGGACTTCCGCCGCGCCATTGATGTGCCCGGCTACGAGCGCATCCCGCTGGCCGAAGAGACCCGCTTCATCGCCACCATGAACTATGGCTATGCGGGCACCCGTGAGCTGAACGAGGCCCTGACTTCCCGCTTTGCAGTCATCCAGATGCCCACCATCACGGAGGAAAACCTTGAAAAGCTGCTGCGGGCCCAGTTTGCCGACCTGACGGACAAATATGTGCACCAGTTTGCTCTGCTCTTCCTCGACCTGCAAAAGAAATGTGACAGCGCCGAAATTTCCACCAAAGCGCTGGATCTGCGCGGAATGCTGGACGCTCTGCGCCTGATGCGCCGGGGCGTGGCTGCGGGGCCTGCGCTGGACATGGGCATCACCAACAAGGCCTTTGATTCCTACGAGCAGGGGCTGATCCGGGACGTGATCGCCGCCCGCATCCCGGCCAGCCTGACGGCTGAAAAGCTGTTCCGCTGATGGATGCCCGGAGTTATACCGCCGAGGAGCGGCGGGCCGCCAATCAGGTGTGGGCGGCGGCGGGAGCCTACGGCTTTGAGCCGCTTTTCCTGGCCCGCAACACCGACGGCACGATCGATTTTTATATGAACTGTGTCGTGGGGCTGGTGCACAAATACTATGGCGACGACCTGCTCCGCGATCTTTTTGCCACATGGGACGGCGATCTCCGGGAGAGCCAGCTGGATGATCTGACATGGCTCTACCTCGAAAGCGCGGTCTATCTGCTGGAGCTGCCCCGCCGCCCGGTCCTTTCCGAGCTGCGCCGGGCCCACGCGGACTATTTCTTCGGCATCCAGTACAAGCTTTCGCGGCAGGAGTGGATGGCAAAAAATCAGCTGGTCTACACCATGCAGGCTGACCGCTGGCGCACCGTACAGGGCAGGCATCCGCCTGTGATGACCCCCTACGAGAGCCGACTGGCAGAGGCACTTTCTCCCTCCCAACCGCCCCAGCCCGGCCAGCTCAAGGGTGAGCTGCTGGGCCTGTTTGCAAGGTTTGCCCTGTTTGACGGCAGGATCCGGCACAAAGTGGGGCTTCATCTGCATCTGGAGGGACTGCTGGCCTCTCTTGCCACCAAAACGCTGCCCACCCAGATGATCAAGACCGACCGGCTGACCGTGGAGCACTCCGGTTCCGTGGAAGCGGGCGGCTCCGGCCCCACGGCAGACAAGCGGCTGGCCCACATCACCCTGCGGCAGAATGCCGCCGAGGACCGCGCCTACATTGAAAGCTGCTTTGGCCGTTCCCTCTACCCGCCTGAGCGTCTGCGCAAGGCCGAGCAGGCGCTCTGCACCGGGGCGCACCTCGGGTGCCGCCTCTGGTTTGCCTCCGGCGTGCCCAGCCCGGAACAGGCCCCCACACCGGAGGCAAAGCACCTGGCCGAGCAGGCTCAGCTGCAGGCCGACCGCAACCGCGCCTACTACGCCAAAAACCGGGCACTTCACCGCAGTGTGGTGCTCCGGCTCACCGAGCAGATCCGCAACTGCATTCTGGTCCACCAGCAGCCCAATGCCCGGATCGCCCGCAGCGGCGCTCTGGACCCGGAGCGGGTCTGGCGCGCTCCCCTTCTGAACGACAGCCGGGTGTTCCGCTGTGCCGAGGAGGAGAATCAGCCCTCCTTCACCGTGGACCTGCTGCTGGACGCGTCGGCTTCCCGGCTCCACTGTCAGGAGGTCATTGCGGCGCAGGGCACGATCCTGGCCCAGAGCCTTGCCGCCTGCGGCATCCCGGTGCGGGTCAGCAGCTTCTGCAGCCTGCGGGGCTATACGGTTCTGCGGGTGCTCAAGGGCTTTGCGGACAAAAGCCTGCAGGGGATCGACCAGTATTTTGCATCGGGCTGGAACCGCGACGGCCTTGCCCTGCGGGCGGCAGGCGATCTGGTCAGCTTTGACCCCGGCCCCGCACCCCGGCATCTGCTCATCCTGCTGACAGATGCTTCCCCCAACGACAGCCGCCGCGTACCGCCCAGCCCGGAACAACCGCTGGGTTGTGATTACGGCGGCTCCTACGGTGTGGACGATGCCGCCGCTGAGGTTCGCACCCTGCGGCGCAGGGGTCTGCGCGTTTCTGCCGTGTTCATGGGCGAGGACAGCTCCAGCCACGATGCAGAACGCATCTACGGCAAAAATCTCGCCCGCATCCGGGGCATGGATCAGCTGGCACGCGCCGCTGGGCGGCTCATCCAGAATGAGATCCGGGAGCTGGGCGATTGAATCCTGCCACCACAAAAGGCTTCTCCCGTCGGAGAAGCCTTTTCTATTTACAACCAATCCGTTTGTGCGCATCCCCGGATTTCCAAAATATTTTGGTTTTTGTCAAACTTATAGTTGTATTTTGTTGTCATCTATGCTATAATGCAGGCAGAGAACAACCGATGGATGGTTTCCGACACATCATCCAAAACCAGAGAGGAGACCCGCTATGGATGCCAGCCGCTATTTTGAAGAGATGCACCGTGCCATGTCCGCACAGAAAAACAATTCTTCCCTGCTCCTGATCGTCAAGGTACAGGACCTGGGCGGCGCTGATGCCTATCTGGAGCTGCGGCAGTCTCCCAACGGCCGCGCCCGGGTGTTTTACTCCACCATGGGCCGCCGCAACCTGAACTTCCAGCTGTTCCGCAAGGGCTGGCAGCTCTGCCACAACGCATCCGGCGAAATGACAGGGCAATTCCCCACCCGGGCCGAAAACCTGTTGGACAGTGCGGACTTTTCCGCCTGCATCCGGGATGACACCCTGGACGCGGGCCGTACTGAGATCATTCTGCGGGAGCTGCGCCGCGCGGCAGGCACCTCCCGCTCCTGCCTGCCTCAATCTGCCCGGGAAGGTGCCATGATCACCGTGGAGAGCTTTGTGGGCCGGGGCGGCGAGTGGAACTACTGGTCCACCCGTGCCGCCGACTGCCTGCCCATTGCGGCCATTCTCTGCTGGCTGGGCGATTTTCTGGCCGGAACGGAGCGCCGCACCCTGCAATCCAGCCCTGAAGCCATGGCACTGGCCGCCCGCTGGCAGGCCGAACTCGCCTCCCCCTTTGCGCAGCCGGCTGACTGCGTCCAGCGTCCTGCCCGCACGGTTTCGCCTTCCGCGCCCCGCCGTGCCGCGCAGCAGGTGCAGAACCCCCGCTGGCAGAGCATCCTTGCCGTGCTTGCAACCGTATAAGAACAACAGGCGGTGCCGAAAATTTCTGGCACCGCCTGTTGTTTTCTGTTTTACTGTGCGGATGCGGCATCCACCACATGGCCCACCAGCACAGAGGTGGTCACTGTGCCCACACCGCCGGGCACCGGGGTAACAGCCTCCACGATGGGTTCTGCCTCATCAAAGCGGACATCGCCGCAGAGCTTGCCCTCTTCGTTGACGTGGATGCCCACATCCACCACGACCTGACCTTCCCGCAGGCAATCGGCCCCGATGGCTCCCCGCCTGCCCATGGCAACCACCAGCACATCGGCCTCCCGGCAGAGGGCGGGCAGGTCCCGGGTGCGGGAATTGCAGAGGGTCACGGTGGCGTTCTCCCGATCCAGCATCATGGCGGCGGGCTTGCCCACCACCAGGCTGCGGCCCACGACCACGGCCCGTTTGCCGGACAGCGGCACGTTGTAGTATTTCAGGATCTCAAGGCAGGCCTGCGCCGTGCAGGGCGGATAGCCGATGGGCATATTGGTGAACACACCGGCCATCGAGCCGTCCGTGATGCCGTCCACGTCCTTTTCCGGGGCAAGCGCCTCCTGGACCCTGCGGTCATCGAACCGCTTTGGCAGGGGCCGGAAGATCAGGCACCCGTGAACCGATGCATCCCCATTGATCTGCCGGATCACATCCAGCAGTTCCTCCTGCGTAACATCTTCCGCCAGATGGAACTGCCGCACCTCCACGCCAACCTTACCGCACCGGGTGACGATCCCCTTTTCATAAGAAATGTCATCCTCCCGCGCGCCGACCCGCACCACAGCCAGTGTGGGCACGATGCCCTTTTCCTTCAGCGCAGCACAGCGCGCGGCGTTTGCTTCGTTCATGGCGGCCACCACGGGCGCACCCTTCAAGATCTGAGCCATTTTCTTCTCCCCTCACTCATTTGATACAGTCTGATAGACCCTGTCAGCCTGCGGCACAAACTCGGCCAGCAGCTGTTCCGCTCTGGCCTCCAGCGCATCCGCATGGGCTTTATCTGCCATCAGGCGGGTGTTGACCTTCACGTTCAGCCCCGCCGCCTGCATGGCTGCCTTGCAGAACAGCGCCGCGCATCCGGCATCGGAACGGGCCAGCACACTGCCCTTTTCGGCGTACTCTGCGGCCAGTGCGATGCCCTCACCGCAGGCAGTCATCACCTCCAGCGGCACGGCGCAGGCTCTGTCCAGTGCCTTTTCCAGCACCGCGGCCTTGTGGGCCTGCTGTTCCGGGGTCTCCTTCGGCAGCTTGTAGGCCGCCGCAACAGGCAGAAAGGCCTCCGCGTCGGCCTGCACCAGCGCTTCCAGCCGCTTGCGCAGGGCCTCGGCCCGGACATTCAGGGCAATGATGTCCGCTTCTACGGCAGCATATTTCTTTTTACCCACGGTCAGGCTGCCCACCATGCTGCCCAGCGCCACACCGGCCGCGCCCACCAGCGCCGAAGCGCCGCCGCCGCCCGGAGCCGCCGCCTTGCTGGCCAGCTCCTCCAGAAAACCTTCACAGCTCAAATTCATCAGTTCCACGATATACTTTCCTCTCTGTTACAAATCCATCCAGCTGCCGGTCCTGTTCATCTGCAGCCGCTTCCGGCACCCGCTGGGCCTCAAAGGCCACGCCCAGCGCCACGGCGTTCCGGCACCTGGGCAGATAGCGGTCATAGTAGCCCTTGCCCATGCCCACCCGGCGGCAGACCGCATCAAAGGCAGTGCAGGGCACCAGCACCAGATCAAGCGCCTCCGGCCGGACGAGCGCCGCCCGTTCCAGAACCGGTGTGCGGATGCCGTAAGCCCCCACCTCCCAGCCGTCCAGCCCCGGTACGGCAGCGGTCAGGGTAAAGTTTTCCCCACAGACCGGATAGGCTACCGTTTTGCCCAGCCGGGCCGCCTGCTCTGCCAGCCCAGCAAGATCCACCTCCCCGCCAAAAGCGGCGTAGAGCAGCAGATTCTCTGCCTTTTGGAAGCAGGGCATGGCCAGAAGGCGGGCACAGATGGCTGCATTGGCCGCCGCTCTTTCTGCCTGCGGCAGACCCCTGCGGGCCATGATGCCCGCCCGGCGCTGCGCTGCTTTCCGGTCCCGGATCTCCATTGACACTTCTCTCCCCTGAAATTTCATACCCACTCAATATATCTGAAATGTGGAAGAATTGCAAGTGCATGGCTGGAAAATAACCGCAAAATAGGCTATAATGGTGCAGAACAAACCAAAAAGGAGAACGATTATGCTCATTTATCTGCTGCGTCACGGCCAGACGGAGTACAACGCGCAAAAACGATATCAGGGCCAGCGGGACATCCCCCTTTCCGCCGCGGGCATCGCCCAGCTGCGGCAGGCAGATTTTGCACCGGAGGTGGTCTATGTCACCCCGCTGCAGCGCACCGCCCAGACGGCGCGGGTGTTCTTTCCCGGGGCAAAGCTCATTCCGGTGGACGGGCTGAAGGAGATGAACTTCGGCCGGTTCGAGGGCCAGACCTTCGTGCAAGTGGAGCAGGACCCGGAATATCTGGCATGGGTGCAGGAAAACGAGCACGCCGCCCACCCGGACGGGGAGCGCAGGAGCGATTTCTGCAACAGGGTGTGCAAAACGCTGGCTGACCTCATTGACAAGGCCCTTGCCGAAGGGCAGGAGCGGCTGGTCATCGTGGCCCATGGCGGCACCCAGATGGCTGCACTGGAGCGGTTTGGCGTGCCCCGCCGCAGCTTTCACGACTGGTGCGGCCCCAACGCGGGCGGCTATGTGCTGGATGCCCGGGACTGGCCGGAGCAGCACATCCTGCACCTGGTGGAGACCGTGCAGTACACAAAGGAGAACGGATGATGGAACAGGGCCTGCTGCATCTTTACTGGGGCGACGGCAAGGGGAAGACCACCGCCGCCATGGGCCTTGCCCTCCGCGCACTGGGCAGCGGCAAACGGGTTGTCATCGTGCAGTTCCTCAAGGGCGGGCAGAGCGGCGAGATCCCTCTGCTGGCCCAGCTGGGGGCAAAAATTTTCCGGGGCAAGGGCGGGCAGAAGTTCGTGTTCCAGATGAACGAAGCGGAAAAGGCCGCTGCCCGGGCCGTGCAGAACGAAAACCTGACCGCCGCACTGGACGAGCCTGCCGACCTGCTTATTTTAGATGAGGCCGGTTCGGCCTGGGAGCTGGACATGGTGGACAAAGACCTGCTCCGGCGGGCCGTTCTGGAGCGTCCCGCCGCGCAGGAATGCGTGCTGACCGCCCACAAGGCCCCGCAGTGGATGCTGGATGCCGCCGACTACTCCACCGAAATGAAATGCCGCCGCCACCCCTACCAGAAGGGCATCAAGGCGCGCAAAGGCATCGAATACTGAAAAACGCCCGGAAAGTCGCAGTTCTCAGCGGCCCTCCGGGCGTTTTTGTGTTTACTGTTTTGCAATGATATCGCGGCTGACCGCCAGCAGGCCAAGGGCCAGCGCAGCGCTCAGGATGTCGGCCACAGCCTGAGCCATCAGCACGCCCTGATACTGGAACAGATGTACGCAGACCACCAGTGCCAACAGAAACACCACGCCCTGACGGCTGATGGAGAGCAGGAAGGACGGTACGATTTTACCAGTTGCCTGGAACAGCACCGTGAGCAGGAGCACCACGCCGCCAAAGGCTGCGGTATAGACCTGCCAGCGGAGCATCTGCGCACCAGTGGCGATCATCCCGGCATCCTGCACGAAGAGCTGCATCAGCGCACCGGAATTCAGGCAGAGGATGAGGGACAGCACCACGGCGATGGAGACGAGGAAGGTCAGACAGAAGCGGATGAGCTTGCGCATCACGTCCCGCTTTTTTGCGCCGTACAGGTAACCGAACAGTGGGATGCCGCCGAACGAGAAGCCCACCAGCACCAGCTGGGCGATCATGCTCACCTTGCTGGCAATGCCCATGGCGGCAATTTTGTCGTTGCCGTAGGGCAAGAGGAACTGGTTCATCACAATGACAGTCAGGCTCTGCATCAGGTTGCTCAGCGCGGCAGTAACACCCACGCCCAAAATCTGCTGCAGCTCCCTGCCCGTGACGTGGCACTGGGACAGCTTGACAGATAGGCAGCGGCTCTTTTTGTGGAGCAGCCACAGGAAGTACAGGTCGCTGCACAGGTAGCCCACAATGGTGGCAATGGCCGCACCCCTTGCGCCCCAGCCCACTGTGGTGATGAGGATGGGATCGAGGATGATATTGATGACCGTGCCGCCGATGCTGCCGATCATGGACTGGGTTGCCATGCCCTCACAGCGGACGAGGTTGGAATGGATAAAGTTCAGCACCGTGGCCGGGGCACCAATGGCCAGCACGGTGTAATAGGCCTGTGCGTGCGGCATCGTCTCAGCAGTCGCACCCAGAATGCCCAGCAGCGGGACGCGGAACAGCATCATCAGGGCCGCCAGCACCACGCCCGTGGTCAGGGCCACATAGAAGCAGAACGAGCTGACCCGGCCGGTGCCCTCACGGTCGTCCTGTCCCAGCAGGCGGGAAATGAGTGAGCTGCCGCCCTGGCCGTAGATGTTGCCGAAGGCCATGAGGGCCGTGAACACCGGCGCACAGAGCGAAACACCCGCAATCAGCGCCGTATTGTTGGACTGCGCAATGAAAAAGGTATCGGCAAGGTTATACACCACGCTCACCATCAGGCCGAACACCGAGGGCAGCGCCATCTTGAAATAGGTGCGGTACAGATGATCGAGATCAAAAATAGAATCCATTGGTTTTTCCTCCACTTTCGTCCCTATTATAAAGGTTTTGCTTGCATTTGTTTGTGACACATGGCACAATGAAATAAAAGAAATGAAGTGAACTCATGCAGGAAATTTGTGACCCAGCCTGTCTGGAAACGCTGTACCGGAAGCTGGAACTTTCCTCCCGGACCAGAACAGCAAAACGCCCGCGCAGGAGCTTTCCTGTGCGGGCGCTGCATTTCTTTTTTGTGTTTTACCGCACCAACAGCAGCAGCCAGGCGGATGCCACAGCCTGCAGGATGAGCCAGCGGGCCACGACCTGCTCATCACTCCAGCCCAGACGCTTGCGCACATGGTCGTGCAGCGGGGTCAGGGTGTTCTTGAGGATGGAGATGTGCAAAAACCGCTTGAAGCTGATCTTCAGGATGCCCAGGCTGCCGTCCACGATGAACACCAGCGCGGCCAGCAGAAAGGCGAAGGGATGGCTGCTCTTGAGGGCCAGAACAGCCAGGAAGAAGCCCATGGCGCGGCTGCCCGCATCACCCATCAGCAGGGTGGAAGGCTTGGCGTTCTGCCACAGGTAGGCCAGCAGGGCACCAATGAACACGATGCCTGCGGTGGCGTAATCCCCCAGCTCCTCCCAGTAGGCCAGCAGGAAGGTTCCGATGCTGACCACGGCAAGGCTGGCGGAAAGGCCGTCCACGCCATCGGTGCAGTTGACCACATTGATGCTGGCCCAGATCAGGACGATGATCAGGATGAGGTAGACGGCATAGGGCAGGCTGAAGCTCCAGCTCAGGAAGTTGACCTCCGTGCCGTTGAAGTTCAGGTAGGTCACGCCCGCCACAACGGCGATGACCAGGTCGATCAGGCCCTTTTTGTACTCGTTCCAGGCAGTCTCGGCGGCATCGTCAAAATAGCCGGAGAGCATGGACGCAATGAGCAGGACGGTGTAGATGACATACTCTGCCTTAAAGGGCACCACGGCCAGCGTGACCAGTGCGATGCAGAGCACAAAGATGAGGCCGGAGCCCCGGGCCTTGCCCTTGGAGAGTTCGCCGTTCACGGCAAACGCGCGGCCATGGTCGTGGGGGAGCTTATCGTGGAACACCGAGTCCATCAGCGCGGTCAGCGCAAATGCAAGCAGAAAGCCCAGCGCATCCACGGTGCGCGGGTTGCCAGAAAGCAGTTGAAGCATAGTTTTTTTCCTCTTTCCCGGAGCGGCAGAGGCCGTTCCTGTTCTTTCACTGCTGGATACAAATGAAGTGTATCACGCCCGGGCCAAAAAATCAATCTCCGGGGCAAGGTCTACCCCGGGGGTAGATGGGTTGACATTTTTCGCCCCCCTGTCTATAATGGGAAGACAAACGCCCTTTCGAGGGTATTTTTTTGTCTCACAGGAAAATCGGAGAAAGAGGAGAAGACATGAAACTTTCACTTGAACGGCTTTCGGCCCGGATGCGGCAGGGTGAGACCATCCCCCTGCGGGACACTGCCGGGGTGGTGCTGATGTTGAGTATCCCGTCCATCCTAGAGCAGATCGTAGTCACGGCCATGGAGTACATCGATGCGGCCATGGTGGGCCACATCGGAGCCGAGGCCACCGCCGCCATCGGCATCGTCAGCTCCAGCACCTGGCTGCTACACGGCATTCTGGTGGGCCTGTACAATGCCTTTTCGATCCAGATCGCCCAGTATCTGGGTGCTGACCGCCAGCAGGATGCCCGGGGCGTGCTGCGGCAGGCTATGCTGTTCAACCTGGCGGCGGGCCTTGCGGCGGCGGCGTTCGGCATTGGTATCAGCGGGCACCTGCCCGGATGGCTGGGCGCTGATGTCAGCCTGCAGGCCAACGCTTCCGCCTACTTTGCCATCTGGTCAGCGGCCCTGCCCTTCACCATGGCCATGGGCATGTACGCCTCCATCCTCCGGGCAGCAGGCAACGCCCTGACCGCCAGCCTCATCAGCGTGCTGGTCTGTGTGCTGGATGCCATCTTCAACTTCTTCCTCATCAACCCCACCCGGACGCTGTGGGGCATCACCGTCTGGGGTGCCGGGCTGGGTGTGCCCGGCGCAGCCCTGGGCACCGCCCTGGCCACCGTGGTGGGCGGCCTGTTGGCTTTGGCCATCCTGCTGCTGCGGAAAGGCCCCCTCTGCATCCGGAAGCCTGCCCCTTGGAAGATCACCCGCTCCTGCCTGCGGAACCTGCTGTGGGTCGGCGGTCCTCTGGCGGGAGAACGTGCCGCCATCTCTCTGGCGCAGGTGGTGTTGGTGCGCATCGTAGCCGGCCTGGGTACCGTGGCCATTGCCGCCAACAGCCTGGCTGTCAACGCCGAGGGCTTGTGCTACATGGCGGGCTACGGCATCCAGAGTGCAGCTGTCACCCTCATCGGCCAGGCCGTGGGTGCCAACCGGAAGGATATGGCCAAGCGGTTTGCCTGGCTGTGCACCGGCCTTGGCATGGGGGTCATGGCCCTTTCCGGCGTTGGCCTGTGGATCTTTGCCCCCGCCCTGATGAGCCTTTTCACCACCGATGCGGCGGTCATCGCTCTGGGTGCTCAGGTTTTGCGCATCGAAGCCTGGGCCGAGCCTATGTTCGGTGCCTCCATCGTGGCCAGCGGTGCCATGCAGGGTGCGGGCGACAGCACCTCCTGTTTTGTGCTGAACATATTCAGTATGTGGTGCATCCGGCTGACGCTGGCGTTCCTGCTGGCTCCCCGGCTGGGCCTGATGGGCGTTTGGGGTGCCATGTGCTGCGAACTGAGCATCCGGGGCCTGCTGTTCCTCATCCGCCTTGCCCGGGGCAAGTGGCTGGAAAAGGGAGCGCTGTCTTAAATCAAATCGATAAAAGCAAAAAAGAAAGGACGCTCTCGCGTCCTTTCTTTTTTGTTTTGTCACTCACTTCCGGCCATGCAGGATGGGAGAGAGCGGCTTATAGATCAACATGCAGATCAGGGCATCCAGCAGGCCCTTGACCAGAGTGAAGGGCATATTGAAGATGACCAGGCACTTGATAAGGCTGTTGGCAGAGGGCAGGATCGCCTGATACATGCCCAGGATGGCTTCCAGCGGCATGTGGTAGAACTTGACGTAGGCCGGGTAGGTGATGAAGTAGTTGGACGGCACACTGAACAGGGCCATGGCCACGGCACCGGCCACTGCGCCGATGATGGCGTTCTTGCGGCTCTTGTGGTGCTTGTAGAGGTAACCGGCCAGTGCGGAGAACACCGCACCCAGCATGAAGTTGCACAGCTCACCCACCAGTGCGGTAGAGGTGCCCTTGATGACCACATGGAGCAGGTTCTTCATAAAGCTGATGATCACGCCGTACACCGGGCCAAGGGCAAAGGCACCCAGCAGAGCGGGCAGGTCGGAGAAGTCCATCTTGACGAAGGACGGGATGAGCATCGGGAGCGGGAACTCGATGAACATCAGGATAAAGGCCACCGCGCTGAGCATGGCGGCAACGGTCAGGTTGCGGGTCGTGTTTTTCTTCATGGTAATATCCTCCCGGGGCGTTCTGGCCCCAAATCAAAGATTGGAAAGCCCCTTTCGCGTGGTTCGGAACCGGGAAGACAATCAAAAACGCGCCCTGCCGCAGCAAACACTGCAACAGGGCGCGTAGACAAATCGTATTGCCTGCCGTTTCTTGCATCCGGACTATACCGTTGGCCCCGGAGTTTCACCGGGTCAGCACCCTTGCGGGTGGTCGCGGGCTGTACCGCCAGTGGGGAATCTCACCCCGCCCTGAAACGAACTTTCTGGCCAAGAGTATAACGCGGCTGCTCCGCCTTGTCAACCCCTTTTTTATTTGCCCTGCACGGGCCGGATATGGTATACTGTGGGACAGGATGTTACATTTTTTGATACAAGGAGCTTTTTGCCATGATTTTTACCGTTCGTGACCTCGGGTTCGAGATCGGGCCTTTTTTGCTGGAGGGCTGGTGGGCGCTGGCTGCCCGGGCTGTCTGCGCCGCTGTCATCGTTTTTGCGGGGCTTCTGGTCGGCTGGCTGCTGCGCCGGAAGATTTTTCCCGCTCTGCAGGCCCGCAGCTGGCACTTTGCCGCCACGCCCATCCTCCTGCGCAGCTTACAGAGCCCTTTGGCGCGGATGGCCTTTTACAGCGGCCTGTATCTGGCCCTGACCAGCCTGCCGTGGGCCATTCCAGGCCTGACAAAGTTTCTGTTCACGGCCTATAAGATCGCAGCGACCCTCCTGTTCTGTCAGGGCCTGTACAACGCTTCTGAGGTAGCCGACCTGCTGCTGGCCTCCTGCAGCCCGGAGATCCGGAACAACAAGACCCTGCGCTCCCTGCTGGACACCACCTACAAGGTGCTGGTCATCATTCTGGGTGTTGCCACCTGCGCGCAGATCGTCGGCTTCCCCATCGGCAGCATCGTAGCCGGTGCCGGTCTTGTGGGCCTGACCATCTCGCTGGCCGCGCAGGAAAGCGCCAGCAACCTGTTCAGCGGCATCGTCATCCTGCTGGACAAGCCCTTTTCCATCGGCGACTGGATCACCGTGGGCAATGTGGAGGGCGAGGTCATCGACATCAACTTCCGCTCCACCCGCATCCGCTCCATGGACCACAGCGTGGTCATTATCACCAACAGCCAGATCTGCGCCTCCACTGTCCAGAACGCAGCCCTGCGCACCATGCGGCCCTATAAGTTCACACTGGGTGTCACCTACGGCACTACCCGTGCCCAGCTGGAAAAGCTGATGGCTGACCTGCAGGCCATGCTGGACAACAGCCCTTACACCAACAAGGGCACCAACATCGTCCGGCTGACCAGCTTTGGCGATTCCAGCATCAACATCCTCATCTCGGCCTACCTGACCACCAACGTCTATGCCACCTTCCTGCAGCAGCAGAATGATCTGAACCTGAACATCATGGACGTGATGCAGGCAGACGGCGTGGACTTCGCCTTCCCCTCCACCAGCGTCTACATCGAAAAGAATTGAGCATACCACAACGCCCCCTGTGTGCCTGCTGCGGCGCACAGGGGGCGTTTTTATCATACGTCATTCCCGGGTCCTGATCTCAATCGTTCTGCCGCCAAGATTTTCATAGACGCGGTGGGAGACAGAGAGCACCGTGCGGCCTGCAGACGCGCGGCGCAGAGCCTCCAGCACACGGGCCTCCGTTTCGGCATCCAGATTGGCGGTGATCTCATCCAGCAGCAGCACGGCGGGGTCTGCGGCGGCGGCACGGGCAATGGACAGCAGCTGCCACTCGCCCTGCGAGAAGATGCCCTCGGTACAGACAGTGTCATAGCCCTCCGGCAGAGCCCGGATGGCAGCATCGATCCCGGCCAGTGCGGCGGCAGCCCTTGCCATTTCCCCGGTGATCTGCGGGTCTCCCAGCGTGATCTGTTCCAGCACGGTGCCCGGCACGCGGGAGAAATGCTGTTCCACACAGCCGATGCAGGTGCGGCGCTCCCGGTCGGTGATGTCCCCCACCTTCACGCCGCCGATGGTCACCGTACCGGCCTCCGGCTGATACAGGCCCAGCAGGAGCTTGAACACGGTGCTCTTGCCCGCACCGGTGCGGCCCACCAGCGTGACCTGCTCCCCCTGTTTCACGGTCATGGAAAAATCCTTCAGAACGTGCCGCTCCCCATAGCCGAAGGTGACGTGCACAAATTCCACATCGCCCCGGGCAGCCTCCCTGCGCGCGGGCGGGATCGTGCGCTCCGGCTGGTCGAGAAAGGCATCGATGCGTCTGACACCCGCCATGGCCGACTGGATGGTCTGGATTTCCATGCCCAGGCTCTCGATTGGGGCAAAGATGCGGGAGATGTAGTTGATGACGGCCACCGAGGTGCCCACCGACATGCCGAACAGGGTCAGGAGCTGCGCGTTCCCCGAAGCGGAGAGCAGCATCACGATGCCGACCACAGCGGCATTCAGCAGCAGTACCACCGGCGAATAGACGGCATCATAAAAATTGGTGCGCTCCATGGCGGCATAGCTGTCACCAATACACCGGTCATACCGGCGTTCCATGTAGTCCTCCAGCCCCAGCGCCCGGATGGTGCGGATGTTGTGCAGGGTCTCGGGCACCTGCCCGGAGACTGCGGCGACCGCGCGGCGGTTGTCCAGCTGCGCGGCCAGCATCCGCTTCTGGACGTAACGGGTAAACACGGCAAACAGCGGCAGCACCAGCAGCAGGATCAGCGCAAGGCCGGTGTTTTTCACCGCAATGACCCCCATGATGGAGACGATGCGGCAGGCATCTGCTGCCATGCTGATGATGCCGGAAGTGAACAGGGCTTCCACCGTGTCCACATCGCCCGAAAAGCGGGCGGCCACCTCGCCGGGATTCTGCTCTGCCAGTGTACCGGCGGGCAGGCGGCTCAGCTTCCGGGACATCTCCGAGCGCAGGGCATGGGTCATCCTCTGGCCAAAGAGCACCAGCAGGCTTTCCTGCGCCGAGGTGAGCACGCCTTCCAGTGCAAGGCTGCCGAAGTAGAGCAGCACGACCAGAAAGGGCAGCGGGAGGCCAGCGGTCAGACGATCGATGACCCGGGCCAGCAGCAGGGGCGGCAGCAGGGATGCCGCCACCGAAGCCGCCACACACAGCACCGTGCCCACCGTGAGAAGGCGGTGCGAAGCCGCTGCCATCCGGACGGCAGCAAACACGCCGTGATAATTTTTCTTTTTCATGCGCCCTCTCCCCCTTTCAGGCCGGTCTGGCTTTCGTACAGCTGGCGGTAGACCGGAACCGCTGCCATCAGCTCCTCGTGGGTGCCAACGGTGGTCCTGCCGCCCTCCATAAAGATGATCTGCTGCATCTGCGGAAAATGGTACAGCCGGTGGGAGATCAGGAACACCACTTTATCCCTGGCATACGCCTGCAGCTCGGCAAAGATCGCGTCCTCGGTGCTGCGGTCCAGTGCCGAGAAGGGGTCATCCAGCACCAGCACCGGGCGGGGATGGGCCAGCGTCCGGGCCAACGCCAGACGCTGTGCCTGCCCGCCGGAAAGGCGGATGCCGCCGCTGCCGATGACCGTCTCCGTGCCCTTTTCCATGGCCAGCACTTCCTCCTTCAGGGCAGCGGCTGCAAGCCACGGCATGACATCCTGTTCGCTGCCGCAGAGGACATTATTCTGCACGGTGTCGGCGCTCAGTTCCGGGTCATGGCCAAGATACCCGACCGTGGCGGCGATCTGGCGCGGGGTCAGGGTGGAAAGCTCCCTGCCGCCAAAGCAGACCGAGCCTTGATAGGGCGCTTCGCAGAGGAATACGCGGCCGAGGGTGGATTTTCCGCAGGCGACCGGGCCGGTGATGCCGATGATATCGCCGGGGTGGGCCGTCAGGCTCAGGCCGGAAAAGACAGGCTCCTCCCCATAGGAGAAGGCGAGTTCTTTCAGCGTCACATCCTGTGCCGCCGGGATCTGCAGGGCATCCAGCTGCTCGGGCGTTTTCATCAGGGGTCTGATGCGCTTCCAGGAGACCTCTGCCTTTTGCACCGCGTTGAAGAGCTTGGCCACCTTGGAGGATTTGACCACCAGCTTGGTGAAACAGGAGAGGAAGGTGGTGAAGGCGGCGATATCCCAGCTGCTCCAGCCGGTGCCCAGCACATTCTTTGCGCCGAACCACAGGATGAAGAGGGTCCCTGCCTCGGATGCCGCCAGATAAAGCGGCGGCAGAGCGGACTGCCACACGTTGTTCCGCACGGCAGTCTTTTCGTAAAGGCTCAGGGCCTCCTCGTATTTTTCCATCCGGGCCTCCTCGCAGCCGTAGATGCGGTAGGTCACGGCATTCCGGGCACGGTCCAGCGTGGCACTGCTCAGAGCACCGGCGGCCTTTTTATAGGCCGCACCGGCACGCTGCACCGGCTTTTTCATCCCTGCCGCGCAGACATAGGACACGGGAGTAAAAAGCAGGCCCAGGATCGCCAGCCGCCAGTCGTACACCAGCAGCATGACCGCATAGCCCGCCAGCGCCACACCGGTGTCGAACACCTCCGTGGTGAACTTGCGCATTCCCTCCACGCAGTCGTCCACATCGGCGATGGCCTTGGTCATCAGCTCACCGGCCCCCTCTTTTTCCAGCGTTGCCCGGCTCTGCCGCACCAGATTGGCGTACAGGATGCCCTTCATCCGGCGGTTGATGTTGTTGGCGAAGCGGCGCACATAAAAGCGTTTGATGAAGCGCACCGCCTGCACCAGCAGTGTGACCGCAATGTAGGCCAGCACCAGCAGCGCCATTTGGGCTGCGGCCTCACTGCCGCCCAGGATATCCGCCAGGCACTGGGCCAACCGGCCCTCGAACCACGGCGCGGCCAGCAGACCGATGTTATAGACAAGGCCCGAAAGGGTCACAAGGAGCAGCGGGAACCACTCCACTCTGAAATAGGAGAGAACCCGGTCCGGGCGGAACGATTTATCTTTTTTCATGGGGTATTTTACCTCCTGCGGGTGTTCCATTCAGTATACCACGGTACAAAAGCATCTGGACAGCTTTGTTCAGAAAAAAGCCATGACAGCAGAAACAAAATGCAAGATCATTGCACTGGTCACCGCTGTCATGGCGATCGGTTTTCTTTGTATGAAAAATGCTCCCATCGGCAGGATCTGCATTGCAGTGGTGTGGGTCTGCCATCTTCTGTATTTCACCTTGCGGGTCAAGACCATCAAGCCCACAGAGCAGACTCAGGAAAGTGCAGAATAGATCCCCCCGGGATCCCATCAGATTGCGGACACCCATAGCCCGCAGGGAGAACAGTTACGTTCTTATCGGTTCACGAAATTCAGCGCCAGCACGAGCAGCAGCATGTGTACCGGGTAAAAGGCGTAGCAGGCATACTGGAACGGTTTGCTGTGGCAGCCCTGCCGCCCGCGATACAGCCAGATGGGCACCAGCGCCAGCAGTGCAAGCCCCTGCTGACACAGCTCAAACTCCATGCCGAACAGCCGGATGGGGTACATCAGCCCGCCCAGAAGCACCACGTTGATCCAGTACAGGGTCAGCACCTGTCCCAGCAGGCACCACCATTTCCGGCCACGGAAAATGTAAAAAGCGAACACGGTCAGCACACCGGCACCGTAGTAATCCGTCATGCCCAGCGTTCCCAGCAGCGCCCCCGCTGCTGCCACTGCGGCGCACACCGGCAGCGAGACCCAGAGCTTTTGCTTTTTGCGCACCGTTTCCATCAGATGCACCCCCAGAAGCCCCAGCAGCAGCGTCCAGATCACGTTCTGGTGCACCGGGTAGAACCATGTCCCGCCATACATCAGATCAAAGGGCACTTCCGAAAGCAGTGCAAACAACAGCAGCCTCAGGGCATAACGCTTCAGATTTCGGGTATGAAAGTAGCCTTCCACTGTCATAAATGCAAAGATAGGGAACGCCAGCCGCCCGGCACAGGTCAGCCAGTCCTGCGCCGGCAGA
The DNA here is from genome assembly GCF_017377595.1 of Faecalibacterium sp. Marseille-Q0746. NCBI lineage: Bacteria > Bacillati > Bacillota > Clostridia > Eubacteriales > Oscillospiraceae > Faecalibacterium > Faecalibacterium sp. Marseille-Q0746. The sequence goes on from NZ_JAFREI010000017.1 coordinate 70,270, forward strand.
AGGGTCGCCCACAGGTGATCCATCAGCATCAGCGCCATGGCAATGATATGAAGCGCTGCTGCACTCAGGTCAATGCAATTTGCGGCAGTGGAACGAATCGGTTTGGTTGACATGATCATACCTCGTCTTTGTCTAAATTCAGTTGCTTTGTCTGGAATACGAACGACTCCCTCCAAGAATTGCAGCCCCGGCAGTTTTTTACCGCCGGGGCTGCAGCACTTCATCGCTTATCCCTCCGGTTTTGCACCGGCCATTTTGGATACGGCAAGCATCCAGGGCAGCTTCTGCCATTTGCTCTGCCTGCAAAATGGGGGATGCAGTGCATCCGCCCCGCAGGCGGAAAGATGCTCCCGCAGCAATCTGCGGGACAAATTCAGAAAGGGTGGCTTGCCTGCCTGCCCATGGAGACGTCAGCACGGTAGCAGGAATGTGAGGAATGGCAAAGGACGGTTTCGGCGAAGAAACGTCTGGCGGTGGCGGAAAAGCCGAACGCAAGATTTTTTCAATGATGCTGGCTCGTAAGGTGAACCGGACCGAAACTTCCTTGCGGAACTGTGCAGCGTTATCGTTCATCTGCACCTGAACCGGCAGCCGCGTTCCCGGCGCTTGCCGCACCCAAAATGGCCGGTTGGCGGCGTGTCACCCTTTGGCGTTTTCCAGATAGGTCTCAAACGCTTCGGCAAAGCTGGCGTTCACATCAAAGGGAACTGCATAGTCCACACGGGAGGTCACAAGGCACAGGTCGATCCGGTTGGAGGTCTCGTCCGCCTGCCGGTTCAGCTTACCCAAAGCAGCATGGATGACCTTGCGGTCATAGTTGATGGTGGTCACCCGCTTCACATCACAGCGGTAGGCGATCTGGTTGCCCTCTGCATTGAAACGGTAGCCGGTGCCGCCGCCGGAAAGCAGCTGCTCGGAGCTGCGCAGGTCGTTCATTCGCTTGAAGGTGCGCGCCACGCTCTGCCGCGCAGCGTTCAAACTGACCTCGCTGTCCATATCCATGTCCAGCGCATCCTTTGCCTTGCGGATGGCAGCGAACAGGCGGCCCTTCTCCTCCAGCAGATAGAGCATGAACCGGGCAATGTCGGTGATCTGCTGGGCATATTCGGTCTGGGGCAGGTCCAGGATCGTCTCGTCCTCAGCCTCTGCCATGGCCTTGTGGCGCAGATAGGTGTTGGCCACATTCGTCACATTGGAATCGCAGTCCAGAATACCCTGGGCCTCGTCCAAAAGGGCCTGCAGCTTGTTCTGATAGCGGAATGCTTCTTTCAGATTCATTGTGTCCACCTCGTTTTTTCTTGGTCGCTGTGCGTTCCCGTCTGTTTTCCTCTATTGAACCATATTTTCCGGCAAAGCACAAGCCGCCCGCCAAAAGTGCATCAAAATGCAAAACGCCCCAACATGTTCTTTACCACACGTTGGAGCGCTATTTTCTGGAGCAGGATACGGGACTCGAACCCGCCGCCTACTGCTTGGGAAGCAGTCGCTCTACCGGATGAGCTAACCCTGCAGGACTGCTCCATTAGTGTAGCAAAGTGCGGCGGTTTTGTCAACAGTTTTTTCTGTCGGAACGCGGCAGGCGGAAAAAACTTGCTTTTTGCGCCAGTTGCTTTATAATGAAAGATAGATTATTACAATGGAAGGAATTCTACATGATCTTTGTGCCCATGCTGCACTATCTGCAGAACAAAAACTCATTCAGCGGCAACGAGGACGGGATGCGCTACCTCATCACCCCGGGCAAGCGCTCCGTCCCCGACCCGGACGGCGGCGAGGAGGCTAAAAAAGAAGAGGCCATCCTCACGGTAGATCTCTGGCCCGAGCCGTGGACGCTGGACAAGACCGACCCGGCCCTGCGGCGGCGGGAGATTTTCCCGATGACCGAAGAGGGCCGCACCGCAGTCGCCCAATATCTGAACGATGCCTACAACGCCGAACCGGAACGCTGGAGCGCCCACCCGTCCATCTTGGACTGCGAGCCCTGGACACCGCCCGCACCGGAACCGGATGCCGAGACACAACACTGAGGTGCACCATGATCTATCGACTGAAAGAATTCAAGGGTGACACCATCCCGGTGCCGCAGCTGGTCTTTTCCAAGCTGGGCATTGCGGAGGAATATAACGTCCGGGTGGCTCTGTATGTGCTGGCCACCGGCATCACTGACCCGGAGAAGCTCTGCGCTGACTTAAAGCTCCGCAGCAAGATGACCGCCGAGAGTGCCCTGTCCTTCTGGGCCGGTGCGGGTCTGCTGGAACGGTACGAGGAGAACGCCGCCCCGGGCGAGGAGCCCACAGCCCCTGCCCCCATGACCTGGAGCGAGATCGCAGCGGCCAGCCGCACCGACCCCATGATCTCCTCCCTCATCGACTGAAAGAATTCAAGGGTGACACCATCCCGGTGCCGCAGCTGGTCTTTTCCAAGCTGGGCATTGCGGAGGAATATAACGTCCGGGTGGCTCTGTATGTGCTGGCCACCGGCATCACTGACCC
>NZ_JAFREI010000018.1:0-69539 GCF_017377595.1 Faecalibacterium sp. Marseille-Q0746
GTTCGTACAGAGCTGTGATTTTCTCATTTTTTCTCATAACTTGCGCTCCTTTCTTCGGTTTTAGGTTGTGTGTTCTAAGAGACTTCCCAACCGCTTGATTAAGAAGTCTTTTAGAGCATACAACACCGCTGGCCAATTTGTACTTTTTATACTGTTTGACCGCGAAACAATCCGGCTTGCGCTTTTCGAGCCCGGCAAACATATAGTCCACCGCGTTCATAAAGTCCTCGTCATCCTCCTTGACCTCCATGCCGGAAATCATATCCACAAGGGTATTCATGTTCCGATCCTCGGCAGGCCCCTCGAAAATGATGTAGGCGATCAGCGCGCAGTACAAAAGCGTTTCCGATTTCGTCCAGAATGGATCGCCTTCCTTGCCTTCGCCCTTGGTGTTGGAAATCAGGGCATCCACGAATTTCAGAATATCGGCCTCGTTGCGGATATACGCCAGCGGGTTATAGTGCATGGATTTTGAAAAATCTATGCTGTTGAATACCTTGATTTTGTATCCGCGTTTTTGCAGGAAAGCCCCGACCTGTCCCAGCACACCACCTTTGGGATCGACCACCACATAAGAGGAATGAGCCTGTAAAAGCTGGGGCGTAAGCCAGAAGCGGGTTTTGCCGGAGCCGGACGAGCCGATAATGCAGCAATTCAGGTTTCGGGCATTTGCGGGGATTTTAGGGCGGGTGTTCATCGTGAGAAACTCCGTCCCGGTCAAAATCACGTTGTTTTCAAACTTCGGATCGACAAACGGTTTGATGTCTTTTTCCGTTCCCCATCGGGCGCTGCCGTATTCTGCATCCCGCCGAAACTTCTTAGCGTTCTTGCTTTTGAAATAGATCAGCAGCCGGAAACCAACTGCGCCTACAATACCGACAAGCCAATCCAGCGGAGCAAGACCGGGTGCAAAGTCAGCAAAGGCCGGGCCAATCGTCTGGCCCAGCCCGATGAGCTTATGTGCAAAATCGTTACCCGCCGCCAGCCGGTAGGCTGTCCCCAGCTTGAGGAACGCCCACAGGATGAACAGATAGGGAATGTTTGGAATGAGATATTTTCTAATCTTATCTGTCCTCATGGGCCACCTCCTTTGCATGTTCTTTCTGTTTCGGCTTTTCTTTGGAAAGCTGATCCGCCGCCTGTTGCAGTTGTTCTCGGATGGGAACTCGGTTCGATTTTGCTTTGCTTAACACCTTCCGGGAATACTCAGAAAAGCAGGCGGTCATTGCGTCTGCCTGTCCAGCCTTGAAAAACAACAGGTATTTGTCCGGCCCGGTTTTATAGAACGCATAGTCTACATTCCATTTCCGGGCCACACGGTCAAAGGACTTGGCATCCCCGGATAGCTCGATGCTGTTTGTGGATGTACCGTGTGCCATGAGCTTTCGCACACTTTGCTTGCCGTGTGGTGTTTGCCGCCCACGGTATGCCTTGCGGATCTTCCGCCCCACCATACCCAGCACATACGCCAGTCCCCGCGCCGTCAGCTTGGTTGTTTTTACGGATATGGCTATCGTGCGCCGGGAAATATCTTCATCAATCAGTTACACCGCCTCCTTCCTTGGGACAATTTGTCTCGAAGTACCGTCACCGATCCCCACGGTCTTTTTTCTGCATTTGACGGTAGCCCTCCAGCGAAGAACCGTCTATGATTTCCTGATAGGCGGCCATTTGCTCCCGGATAGAGAGCTTCGGGAAAGAGAATACCTTATGTTCCTTGGGAATATCCTGCAAGCCGTGATACACTTCCACGAAATGATCGCTTTCTTTGACAACATAGCCGCCCGGGGCAAAATGGCCGTTTTCGTGGATGCAGGCATCCCGGCCATACGCCTCATAATCGAAATACGGTTTTACCTGATCCGGCACATCCAACATTTCCAGATCGTCCACATAAATGCGCCCCAGCGTTTCCTCATCGGATACGCCGGGGTAAAAGCCGTAACAGTCCAGATTTTGTGTCAGATTGATGATGTCCCGCACCGAAGAACAGTGATCGCCGCTGTCGAGGACGGCCTCCAGTGTTTCCAGCTCCGATGAGGTAAGCTCGGAAAGCAGGCAGGCCAGATGATTAAGCTCGTCCAGATTTTCATACTCGCTCAAATGGTCATAGAGCCCCAGCACATCCCCATCGAAAGAGGTAATAAAAATTTCCTGATAGCGGACGCCATCCACGCCGATCCGTTTCAAAAGAGCCTCCACCTCCTGGGCGGTTGTGGGAAATTTCAGTGTTTCACCCACAAGCTGGCCCTCGCTGTACTTTCCGGCGTTGGTAACGTAGGCTTCAAACAGGGTCGCCATCAGCGACGGCCCTGCCCCTTGACGGTCAGGATGCCCTCAAGGGTTGTTGCCGTAATTCCCAGCCGCTGGGCCACGGCAATATCATTTTTCATGGCTTCGGTCATACTGTGCCCGCAAACAACCAGCACATGAGAACGGCGGAGCAGGTCACGGCTCATGTCGATGCCGCTTTTATGCTCCTCGGGAACAGCATCATTGAGAAACAGGGGCAAGTACAAAGGCGGACAAATAGGAGAAAAGCCTGCCTCATACACGGTGCGGCAATACTGCGCCGCCAGTTCTGCGTTTTCGCTATCGCCGCAGAGCCATGCAGCGGTGATATAAGCAAGGGGTCGTTTCATCGTTCATACCTCCGATATTTTAATAAGAAAGTTCAACCCAAACCCCACGCCCTTTCCCAGTCTTGGGAAAGGGGGCGGCTCTGAAGGATATACCCCCGCCGCTTGCCGGGGAAATAGCACAGCCGGGGCAGACCGTCAAGGGCGAGCCGCCGAAAACGGCGGTGCGCTGCACCCTTGACGGCCCACTCCCGGCTGTACTAAAAAACAGGCGGCGACGGGGGATATATACCACCAGAGCTTCTGCGCGAGGGCGGGGCCCTCGGGACAAAGTGTCTCGAAGTTGTTACTTGTCAAGTTCCTGCTTTTTCGGGGCTTTTGCCAGCTCCGGCGGCTGTTTTTCTTTCCAGTCATCCAGCAGGGACATAATCTGTTCTTTCATTTTGGCGGGAGTGACCTCCTTGCCAAAATACTTTTCCAGTTCCGCAGTAGAAATAATCACGCCTCGATCCTCCTTTTTCTGTTCTGATAAGATGCCGTCAATGACATCGCCGTTGAGCTTGCCTTCCTTATCCAGCTCCCGGAGCCGTTTAGCTTGGGCCAGCGAGGGCGAAGCCTGCTCCCCGTCAATGGAAACAGCAATAAGCCTCTGATTTTTCTGTTTGATGTAGGACAGTTCCACGGCAGGCATAAAGCCCATCTTTTTATCGTCTACCTTATCCAGAAGCTCCGGCACAAGAGAGTTGAGCCGCAAGTATCGCATGACCTTTTTATAGTTCATCTCATGCGCCTCGCCCACAATCTCAACCGAGCGTTTTCCAACATCGCCTTCCGCAACGCCTTTCAGCCGCCCGCCCTGATGCTTAATGTCCTCAACCTCAAGTTCCAGCAGCGCGGCCAATTCACTGGGGAGCATCCCGTCACGCTGCTTGTTGCTGTCCTTCATGGCCTGCACCGCTTCGTGGTCGGTCATTTCACGGACAATAAAGGGCATTTCCTCCAGCCCCGCCAGTTCACTGCCGTGGGTACGGCGATGGCCCGCTACAATTTCATAGCCGTTTCCGTCTTTCTCCGGGCGGGCAAGACCGGGAACCATTACACCGTTTACGCGGATAGAAGCAACGATTTCCTGCATCTTCGCATCGTCCCGTACCTTAAAGGGGTGCGGACGGAATGTGTGAAACGGATGAACCTCGGAAAGTTTCAGATAAACCAGCTTGCCTTCCTCAACCGGGCGGGGCGGTGTGGTCGGCTCGGGAGCCGTCTGTTCCGCAGTAGCAGTTTCCTTCGGTGCCGTATCCTGTGCGGGCTTAATGGGCTCCTTGGCATCCGGGGCCTTTCCGTCACTTCGGGACACTTTGTCTCGTTTGGACGGCTTGGGCTTGTCAGGGGCCGTCTTATCCGCCTTGGGTGGGCGGCCCTTGCGGGTCCCAGCCGATTTCTCCGATTTTTGATTTTCAGTCGCGGCCTTTTCTGCTTTCGGCGGACGGCCACGGCGCGGCTTTTTCGGTTCCTCCGTATTGGCGGGCTGCGGTGTTTCTCCGGGGGCTGCCGCCTCCTGCGCTTCGGGGGTTTCCGCCTTTTCGACTTCGGCGCGGGCGTTCTGTCTCTTTTCTGCCATAAGCTCATTGATTTTGTCAAAGGACACAACCACATCGCCGGGCTCAGGTATGGCAGGCCCGGTCTGTTCCTGCTGGGGCTCAGACGCTGCGGCCTGTTCGGGTGTGGTGATAGGCTCGGCAGCCTCCGGGAAAGTATTCTCCGCAGGGCCCGTATTCAATTTTTCATCGGCCATTTACGATCCTCCTTTTCGTTAAAGTTGCACAAATTTGAACGCTAAAATTTTGTAGTTATTTTTGTGCCTCCTTTCCGTCTATCCACGCAAAAAAGCCGCCCGTTTTTCATGCCGGACGGCTTTTTGCGTAATGTGATAGATCAAATATTATTTTTTCTGGTTTGCAGGCTCCGAAAAGCCTTGTATTTACAGTGTTCCTAATAGGAAGTAATCATATGTTATGGTTTCATCAACCAATATTAACGATGATTGCATCGTTGAACTTGAAAAAGTTCGTTATTTAGAGAAAAACATTTTCGACAAGGAAAATGAAAGAACGAACGCTGCAACTGGAGATATTTTCTTTACGTCTGTTGGTTCTCTTGGAAGAAGTTGCGTTTATGAAGGCGGATTAAATATTTGCTTTCAACGAAGCGTTTCCGTTATTCACACGTTAATTTTTAATTACTATTTAAAGTATTGCCTAGATTCCGCATATATTCAGCAAAAAATTGTTCGTGAGGCAACTGGAACGGCACAGAAGGGATTTTATCTTAATCAACTTGCGTTGTTATTGATTCCAATTCCGCCAATCGAAGAGCAACATCGAATTGTTTCAAAATATCTTGAGACAGTTCAAATGCAAAAGGAATATTACAAAACAAATGAAACATTGGATGTTTTAAATAGTGGATTTCCAGCCACTCTAAAAAAATCAATTCTCCAATATGCTGTTCAAGGAAAACTTGTTCCTCAAGACCCTGCCGATGAACCTGCCTCCGTTCTGTTGAAGCGTATTCGCACAGAAAAAGAACAGCTTGTCAAAGAGGGCAAAATCAAACGTGACAAGCATGAATCGGTCATTTTCAGACGGGATAATTCTTATTATGAGAAGGTTGATGGAATTGAGCGCTGCATCGATGATGAGTTGCCGTTTGAGATTCCTGAAAGTTGGGGATGGTGTCGTTTGAAATCTTTGACAGAGAACATTACCAGCGGTTCACGCGATTGGGCAAAATATTACTCGACTACAGGTGCAGCATTTCTTCGCATGGGAAATCTGTCAAAAAATTCTTTTGATCTGCGGCTAGAGCATATCCAGCGTGTTTCCATCCCCTCAAAGGCCGAGGGAACACGAACTTCATTACAAAGTGGCGATTTACTATTCTCCATAACAGGTGATGTCGGAATGCTTGGCCTGATACCAGATGGATTTGAGGAAGCCTACATCAATCAGCACACCGCGATGATACGTTTTCTTCCTGAAATACGGAATAAATATATTCCATATTTGCTTTTGACTGACTACGCCCAAAAATTCTATAACGCAAATCAGCATGGCATAAAAAATAGCTTTCGACTTGATTCCATAGGTGAACTATTGGTTTCTATTCCTCCGGAAAAGGAACTGTTCCGCATCCTTCAAAGAATCTCTCTAGTTCTTTCAAAAATAGTGGTTCTGTAACTCTTTTTGTATACTCATGGTGAAAGGAGGTCTTTCACTATGATTGAAGAATTTGAAAGACACTTGAGAGGAACAAACCTCTCAGAAAACACGGTAACATCCTATTTGTTTGCTGTGCGGCAGTTTGGGGAACGGCATGATGTCGTCACTAAACGCAATTTGAAAGAGCACAAAGCCTGGCTGATTGAGCAGTACAAGCCCAAAACAGTTAATCTACGAATCCGCGCTATCAACTGCTACCTCGAAAGCATCGGAAAGGATTCATGGAAATTGTCATCCGTCAAGGTGCAGCAGAAAGCCTTTCTCGAAAATGTCATTAGCGAAGCAGACTACATCTACTTCAAAAACTGCCTGAAGCGCGATGACAATATGCTTTGGTATTTTGTCATCCGCTTTTTGGCTGCTACGGGTGCGCGCGTCAGCGAGCTGGTGCAAATCAAAGTTGAGCACATTAGGATTGGACACCTCGACCTTTATTCTAAAGGTGGGAAGCTGCGCCGCATCTACATTCCTAAATCATTGCAAGATGAAGCCATTGTCTGGTTGGAAGAAAAACAGCAGGACAGCGGCTTTATCTTTTTGAATCGTTTCGACGAACGAATCACCACAAGAGGTATTTCTGGACAGCTGAAAAAGCTGGCGTTAAAATATGGCATTGACCCTGCGGTGGTCTATCCCCACTCTTTCAGGCATCGGTTTGCAAAAAGCTTTTTGGAGCGGTGCAGCGACATTGCATTCCTTGCAGACCTGATGGGGCATGAAAGCATTGAAACGACGCGAATTTATTTGCGTAAAACTGCAACCGAACAGAGGACTTTGGTAGATAATATCATAGACTGGTAAAAAATGAGGGCATACACTCCAACTATGCAGAAGGTATGCCCTCGTTCTTTATTTAATTTTGGTGAAAATACTATTGAGTTTTTTTGCAATTCTTTTCTGTTCATGGAGCGGTGGCAGCGGATAAATGAAATTCTTCAATTTTTCAGCGTTAATATTTGACTGGCCGATTGCATCGCTACGAACATTTTGACAGTAAACCCAGTAAAACTGCGTTTGCATAACATAATTGAGATAGTCGCTGTCTATTAGTGGTGTTATACGTATTAGATAGCCAGCATAGATTGCAGGAACTTCACTTTTGTAGATGGCGGTTTTTCCTACAAGTTCTTTACTGTTTGTACGGTTAAAGAGCAAATCATTATATTCAAGAGGATAGTGGGCAATTTCCTCTTTATCTGATGTGTACACAAGTTTTTGAGTGTCGATTCGACCATTCTGAATATTTCCCATTCTTAAAACAGCCATTGTTCCCGTAGACTCAGATTTTCGTGACGAGCCATACTGAATGTTTATGCAAGTTGTGCCAATGGTTGTCCATTCCCACGAATCGGGAATCTCAAATGGCAACTCATCATCGATGCAACGTTCAATTCCATCGACCTTCTCATAATAAGAATTATCCCGTCTGAAAATGACCGATTCATGCTTGTCACGTTTGATTTTTCCGGCTTTAATGAGCTTCTCCTTTTCTGTGCGAATACGTTCTAACAGAACAGAGGCAGGCTCATCGGCAGGGTCTTGGGGAACAAGTTTGCCCTGAACGGCATATTGAAGAATGGATTTTTTAAGATGTTCAGGAAACAGATTATTTAGTTCTTGGATTTGTTCAGAAGCTTCAGAATACTTATCAGAAAGCGGTTTTATTATTTCGAGCCGTTTTACAATTCTTTCTTGCTCAGCTATCGGTGGAACTGGAACTAACAGAGAATGGAGCGCATTAGACGATAATCCTTGGATTCCAATTCCTTTTCCTCCAATCCAACCAGCATATTTATAGAGAAAAAACACATAGTAGTAAAATCTTGTGCAAAGCGGAACATATGAACGCAACCTATGAATATGATTTTGAATGCAAATTTTATAGTCTTTTAACCAAATAGCAGCACGTCCAATATCGCCACCTTCACAAACTAAAAGATCACCTTTTGATACCTGACATTTTTCTATTTCATTTTCAGTAAAGTACATCGACCTAAGATTTTCAAGTTCAAATCTATCCCAGTATAAGTTGGATGTTGTGATATATTCCAACAATACACCCGATTTGTTCGATGAGTTTAACGCTTTACCTGTATTATGCTGAAAAATCTCGCCTAATCGTACCCACTCCCAGCTCTCCGGGATGTCAAACGGCACTTCATCTGCAATGCAGACAGGCTCATTTTTGCCGACCTTCTCATAAGGCAAATTATCGGCTCCACGGAAAATCACAGATGGATTCTTTTCCTTTTTGATTTTGCCCTCTTTGATAAGCTGTTCTTTCTCTGCACGAATGCGTTCCAGCAGCACAGAAGCAGGCTCGTCATTGGGGTCTTGCGGAACAAGTTTGCCCTGCACTGCCATTTGCAGAATGGAATTTTTCAGTTGCTGTCCTGTCATTTTTTCTTCCTTATCTATGTGGCTCAGTCCTGTGCATCAAGGTCAATGCCCAGAATCTCCGTGATCTGAGCAAGGATTCGGTCAATGTCTGCGTTCAGGCTGGCGCGCTTCTCCTGATACTGCTGAATCAGCTCCTTGGGCGGTAAGATTTCCTCTTCCTCATGCGGATAGCCACACAAATCAATATTGTAGTTGCGGTCTTTGATTTCCTGCACGGTATACTTTTTGGCCTTGTCAAACCCGTCCAACTGAATTTCTTTGCGGTCTCTCCACCATTCTACCGCAGGGGCAAAGTGTTCCAACTTCATAGGCTTGGTCTTGCTGAAATGCTTGTAGCCTTTCGGCATATCCAGACGATAGAACCAGGTTTCCTCTGTCGGGCCAGTATGGTCAAAGAACAAAATGTTGGTCGTAATCGATGTATATGGGGAGAACACACTACCCGGCATACGGATGATGGTATGGACATTGAACTCAGAGAACAGCTTCGTCTTGATTGCTACTTTGGCATTGTCTGTGCCAAACAGGAAGCCATCCGGCAGAATGACAGCTGCGCGGCCATTTTCCTTCAGTCGATACATAATAACGGACATGAACAGGTCAGCCGTTTCGCTGCTGGCAAGGTCAGCCGGAAAATGGTTCTTAATTTCCGGCTTTTCCGACCCACCATAGGGAGGATTCATCAAGATAACGTCTACCTGATCGTCCTCGGTATAGTCCAGAACATCTCGGAGAAGTGTGTTATCATGGAACACCTGCGGCACATCCACATCATGCAGCAGCATATTAGTGATGCAAAGAATATACGGAAACTGTTTCTTTTCAACTCCGTAAATGGAATTATTACACAGGTTCTCGTCAGTTGTTGTTTGAATTTTTTGACGCAAAACTTTCAGCCAGCTGGTAAGAAAGCCACCTGTGCCGCAGGCAAAATCGGCCATCTTTTCACCGATTTGCGGGTCGATCATCTGCGCCATAAAATCAGTAACAGCGCGTGGCGTATAGAATTCGCCAGCAGAACCGGCACTTTGTAACTCCCTTAAAATTGTTTCATAGATTCCAGCAAATACTCGACTTTCTTCATATTCGTCAAATTTGATATCATCAATTTCATTTATGATTTGTCGAAGCAAAACGCCATCTTTCATATAGTTGTTTGCATCTGCAAAGGTAGTCTGCACGATTGCTTTTTTGATGGGCGTGGAAGCGTCCACAGGCAGCTTTTTCAAGGTGGGGAACAGCGTATTGTTGACAAATTCCAAGAGAGTATCGCCCGTCATACCTTTCCCGTTTTTAGCGTGCGCCCAGTTGCGCCAGCGGCAAGACTCGGGAATTATGGATTGATATGATTCCTTGCTGTCAAAAGTCGTATTCCACTCATCTTCTTTAGAATCATATACTTTCAGAAAGAGCATCCATGCAATCTGCTCAATGCGCTGTGCATCACCATTGATGCCTGCATCGTTCCGCATAATATCGCGGACACGCTTCACAAAATTCGATAAATTTCCCATTGTTATGCAATTTCTCCTTCATAGATTGCCTGTTCCAGTTCCTTAACAGCTTTCAGATACCCGTCTTTCCCACCAAAGTAGGAGGCAATCTTTTGGGGCTTGCCCATTTTCAAGAACGGGTCAAGCCGCAGAATTTCCGTTTTCTCAATTTCATAAATGCCAGTATTCATATACTTGTCCAGAAGTGCCTCCAGAACATCTCTTGCTGCACCGCTGTATTTGCTTAGAAAGTCGCGTTTTTTGACATTTTCTGCTCGTTCTCTGCGCGTCAAAGGCTTTTTATCAAACGCAACATGGCAGATAAAGTCAAAGTCGTCCACATCCGTCATATTCTGGTCGGCCTTTAGTGCTTCAAGGTCAATACCATGCTCCAAAAGAAGCTCCCGGATTTTTTCTTTCTTTTCTTCAGCAGACCATTGACGGATAAAATTGTCCAGTGAAGCGTACGAGCCACGGATATTTTCTTTCGTGTAGTCAATAATGCTTTCCTGCCGGAGCAGTTTCCCGCCTGCATCATAAATAGAAGCCGTTTTGTAGATGATCTCCACCCGACAGCCGTCTTTATCAACGATTGGTTTGGGTTTCTTGGGGTCTGGCGGCGTGGGAGGGTCAGATGTTCCTGAGCCCTTTTTCGGTACGGGCTTATCGTTCTCTTTTTCGGAATCGAAGTCCTCGTTCATTTCAATCGGACCATCCCAATCCGGGTCCGCAAAAAGTCGGCTCACATTTCGGAAATCCATCACAACAAAATGGGTCTTGCCTTCTTTTTCGCGCAGACGGGTTCCGCGGCCAATGATCTGCTTGAATTCAGTCATAGAGCCAATCATTTCATCCAAAACAATCAGCTTTGTCATCTTGCAATCCGAACCCGTGGAGAGCAGCTTGGAGGTAGTCGCAATAACAGGATATTTCGAGCCAACAGAGATAAAATAATCCAGCTTACTCTTTCCATAAGTATCGCTGCCTGTAATGCGGACAACATAATCGGGATTCTGCTTCACCATGTCAGCGTTCTGGTTTGCCAAAGCCATCCGCATACGCTCTGCCGCTTCTTCGGTTGGGCAGAACACGATGGTTTTGGCCATACGGTCGGTACTTTTCAAGTACCGCGTGATTTCAGCAGCAACTTGATTGATACGATCTTCTATAATGATGTTGTAGTCGTAATCGCTATTTGTATAAATGCGATCTTCGATTTCGTTTCCGTAAATATCGCGCTGGCCCTTGCGAGGACGCCATCCCTCACCAATGTCCGTCATAACATTGATTACTTTAAAAGGCGCAAGAAAACCGTCCTCGATTCCTTCTTTCAGGCTGTAAGTATAGATGGGTTCGCCAAAATAGTCGATGTTTGAAACATATTTGGTTTCTTTAGGCGTAGCAGTCATGCCGATTTGCGTAGCAGAGGCAAAATATTCCAGAATTTTGCGCCAATTACTTTCTTTCTTCGCAGAGCCTCGGTGACACTCATCGACAATAATCAGGTCAAAGAAATCCGGGCTAAAGAGCTGTGACAGCTTATCGAGTGCATTTTCGGCGTTCTCATCCTGTTCTTCGTTCTTTCCTGCAAGCTGCTGATAGAGAGAAAAATAGACCTCATAAGAAGTAATTGTGCGAGGGTCGTCCTTAGAAAAATTCACCTTATGAATGACCTTTTCCAGCGGCGCAAAGTCCTGTTGGATAGACTGGTCAACAAGATTGTTGCGGTCTGCAAGATAAAGAATCTTTTTCTTTAAGCCACTTTTGAGCAGCCGATACACAATTTGAAATGCCGTATAAGTTTTACCTGTACCAGTTGCCATTACCAGCAAAAGCCGATTTTGCCCTTTTGCAATCGCGTCCAATGTACGATTGATGGCAATGCGCTGGTAATAGCGCGGTGGGTAAGTTTTCTGGCTGCTATAATACGGCTGTGCAATCATTTTCTCCTGTACATCCGTCAAACCAGCTCCATTGTTTACACTGGCTTTGTACCGTTCAACCAGTTCCTCTTCTGTTGGGAATTCGTCAAGGCCAAAGGTGCGTTCTTTGCCCGTCAAGAAGTCATGTTCTGCAAAGCCATCCCCATTTGAGCTAAAGGCAAACGGAACATCCAACATCTGCGCATAGGTCATGGCCTGTTGCAATCCGTGGGAAACCGTATGATTGTTGTCTTTTGCTTCAACAATGGCAATCGGATTATTCGCGCTCAGGTAAAGCACATAGTCTGCACGTTTCGGCTTTTCACGGGCCACAATGTTACCTTTGAGATTGATACGGCCATCTGTGATTTTTGTTTCCAGCGTGATGTGCTGGTTGTTCCACTTTGCCGTGATTGCGGGTGTGATGTAGTGAAACTTAATATCTTCTTCGGACATTTGACTCTTTGAAAGCACCGCCATACAGACAACCTCCTGCATTGTAGAATCCCGAAAACTTCCAGATAATCAATATTATCGGAAGTTGTATGCCGCAACGACCTTTAAGGTTAAACTACTCCAATTATTACTATACCACGACTTGATTCGGTGGGCAACAAGACAATACCAGTATTTTTCCGAAATACTCTTAATATCTTCCAAACATGAAAAGCACCCCTGCCAATCCATGTGTTATCACACATTTCATTGACAGGGGTGCTTGCGTTTATTGTAGGCTGCTTTCTGTTTTACTGATGCAAATTATCAAATTTGGTGGTAAGTTGGTGGTAAATTCACATTGCTCCAGTATCGAACGCCACGATTTCAAACGAAGCAAAGTCAATTTTTGCATTTTACTGTTCAATCGGCTTCATCGTGGGGATGTCATCGACGAGCAGTTACAAGCCTTTATTTCTTGATACTACTCTACACCGCAAGGGTTGAATTTTGCCATTCCATTTACATCTCTACACAAGCCTTTATCCGAACTGTATCGTTTGGCGTATGAATTGGCGTAAATGGCGTATGGCGTATTTGGCGTATGCTTTATTTTATTCTTCAGGGTCTTTCCACTGTGCGAACTGACGGTCAAGATTTTCAAATTCAGACTTACGCAGTTCCTTGGTCACATCCGCATAGATGTTCAAGGTCGTGGAGATATCCGAATGTCCCAGCGCATCCTGAATCACCTTGATGTTCACGCCCGCTTCGCACATCCGGGTCGTGAAGGTATGCCGCAGGGTGTGGCAGCTGAAACGCGGCAGGAGTACGGTGCTGTTCGGGTTCTTCGCCAGCACTTCATCGTTGCAGTCCCGGATGATGCGCCGGATGGCCTTATTCAGCGTTCCCTGATGCTGGCACTCACCAAAGCGGTTGACAAAGATAAAATCCGTGTAACCGTCCACCGTTACCGTGCAGCGGATCTCTGCTTCTTCCTGATAGGCACGTTCCTTTTCAAAGGCTTCTTTCACGAAGTCCATCATCGGAACAGTGCGGACACCGGCCTTTGTTTTGGGCGAGTGGCAGTTGAAGTAGCAGCCTTTCCTGCCGCCGTTGTTCTCACGGTGGTCGTAGTTGACCAGCGTGTGATTGACGGAGATCGTGCCTTCCTCTAAATCCACATCGCACCAGCGCAGACCAGTGGCTTCTCCTACGCGCAAACCCGTTCCCAGCATGACTGCGAAAATCGGATACCAGTGCTGGTACTTCGGCGTTTTGGAGAGGTAGGACAGCAGCAGATTCTGCTCTGCCACGGTCAGTGCCTTGCGGCGGTTGGTTTCAAACTGGTGTGCCTTTTTCAGCTCCCGCAGAACATTGTCCGAAGGATTGCTCCGCAGATAGCAGTCCTCCACCGCCATGTCCAGCACCTGATGCAGAACCGTGTGTACGCTGTCAATCGTAGAGACCTGCAAGCCCCGCTCGTCTGCCAGCGTGTTGTAAAACTGCTTCACATCCGACTTTTTGAGCGCAGACACCTTCGATTTGCCGAAATCCGGCTCCACGAACTGCCGATAAAGGTACAGATAATTCTGAAAGGTGTTGTCCTTCAGACCACGCTTCACCTTTGCCCACAGGGTGAACACATCGTTCAGGGTGACGTACCGTGCTTCTGCCTTGATGCCTTCCAGCGAATCTCGCTGAATGTCGTTTTCCTTTTCCCGAAGATCCTCCAAGGTCGCGGCATAAATAGAGTGCCGCTTGCCATCCGGGGAAGTCCAACGGAAATCGTACTTGCCATCTTTGCGCTGGGATTCCCCTTTGCGGAGAACCACACGCGCCTTGTCTTTGCGTTTCGTATTCTGAGTTGTTGCCATGAGCGTTGCTCCTTTCTACATCGCGGTGCAGAAAAGAGCGTTGTTCTGTGTTCATAGTACCACAAATACGCCATTCTCTGCAAGACGTTTTGAAAATTATCCGGGACATTTTCAAAGCGAGTACATTCGCTCCGTATATTCATCCAGCTTGCGCCGCTTGATGAGCCGCTTGGAACCCACCCACAGCACGAACTGGCAATGTTCGTTATCTGATAATGAACGCAGCTTGTTGATGCCAATGCCGGAATAAGCCGCAGCTTCTTCCAGCGTCAGATTGCTCTTTTCCCAAATCGGGACATCCTTCATAGGCAGACCTCCAATTCCTTGTAACCGAACGCCTGTAACCGGGTAGGAAAACTCTCTTTTTCTGCACACAGGGCATCCGGTGAGCTTTATACTTTTTCTTCTCTTTTTAAGGTTACATGGTTACAGAAAGAGGAAAACGCAGCAATCATGCGGTCTTTGCGCTGTAACTGCAGCGTAACCAAACCTGTAACTGACCGTGTAACCGCTGTCCATCAGAAGGGAAAGCCCAGCTGCTTAGCTTCCGCATCCGTCATTTCGGAGAAATTTTCAGCCCCGGTTTCGGGGCTGGTTACGCGCTCCCAGCCTTTCTGAACACCGTACTTCGGGTAACGCTTAGCGGTTTTGTGAGCCTGCCAGCCTTGGATATCGCCGCGCGAAATACCCGTGTTCATGATCTCGCAGATAGCACGGGTCTCCCACTCTGCCGGGATATTGGTGTTGCCCAGCGCCTCCGCATAAAGCTGCTTGGAACACACCCGGTCACCCGTGTAGTCCTCCAGAAAGGCGTAGATCATGCCAGCCTGCGCATCCTCCTGCATGAAGTCCTGTTGGTGGGCTTGCAGCGTTTCCTGCATAGCGGGGCTGAACGCCAGCTTGTAGTTGCCTCTGTTGTAGATGGTCATAGCTTCTGCCCAGAGCTGGTCGATATAGGTGCGAGATTCCTCCTCATTGTCCAGAATGTGGACTTCGGCCAGTTCCGCGTCCACCGGGACAGGGATGAAGCGGCGGTTGCCTGTGCGGTCACGGGGCAAAAAATCCTGTCGATTGGTCGTGCCAGCAAAGACGCACTGGCGCAGACGGTCGGCAGGATGGGTCTCGTAGGGGACTTTATAGGTTTCCTTCTGTTTGCTGAGAAAACTCTTGATTTCCTCGATGCTCTTGGCATTGGCGGTGGCAATCATCTCCGACATTTCAATGATCCAGTGACCTTGCAGCTTGCGGTACACGTTGTCATCGTCCAGCCGCCGCAGGTCATCCGAAAACCACTCGTCCTTAACGGCCAGCAGACGGAAGAAAGTGGACTTCCCCGCACCCTGACCGCCCACCAGACAGAGCATGGTTTCAAATTTGCATCCCGGCTGGAACACCCGCTTGATGGCTCCCAGCAGGAAAATTTTCATAGCTTC
This sequence comes from Faecalibacterium sp. Marseille-Q0746, assembly GCF_017377595.1. Taxonomy (NCBI): domain Bacteria; kingdom Bacillati; phylum Bacillota; class Clostridia; order Eubacteriales; family Oscillospiraceae; genus Faecalibacterium; species Faecalibacterium sp. Marseille-Q0746. The sequence continues at coordinate 15,421 of NZ_JAFREI010000018.1, forward strand.
GCAAGTGTACTCGTCCTCCGCAGCACCGAGAAAATGGTGCAAGACGTGGGCTATCCGTTCTGTTCCATCCCATTTTAGGCCGTTCAGGTAGTCCCGGGTGGGGTGGTAGCGGTTCTCGTTGGCAACGATGTGGATAGCAGATTCAATCTTCTTTTCGCTGGAGATACCGTATTTCTCCATACAGCGCAGAATATACTTCATGTCGGTGTCGTTCAGCGTCTTGCCGGAGCGGGGCCAGCCCACAGGCTTTACGATGTCGATGCGCTCGCTCAACAGGTTCAGTCGAATGGCATCGGCCAGCACATAGTCGTTCTGCAAAATCGTGATGCAGTTCTGGATCGTCCGCTGGATTTCGCCGTTGGAGTGCTTGGACAGCATTTCCTTCACATCGGTAATGGTTCGGGGAGCGCGTTCTTCGTTGACTTCTTTGCTCAATAAACATCACCTCGTACTATTATTGAAAACATTTTTCTGACTTTTCGGCGGTAGGCGGCGCAGATGGCTTCCGCTGCGCCTGTTCCGTCTGCAAACGGCTCAACAGGTGCAGAACGGAATCCCGTGCTTTCTCCTTGACCTGCTCCTTGCCCTTCTGTCGGACTTCCGGCTTCAGCAGCTTCTCCTGCAGACGTGCGGCGGTGGTCTGCATGGTCTTGAGGAACTTGTTCAGCACATCGTCCAAACGATGGGAGGCATATTCCCTAGTAGCTTTGGGAGCTTTTCTCTCTGGCGATAACACCCACCTCTTCGTGTCCTCGATCATCCGCATATCTTCCTTGCGGGTCTCGGTGCGTACTACGTCCGTCACGACCTCCACCGCCTTGTCGTAGGCTGCTGCCGAAACTTCATCGATCAGCGTTTCCATGTCGTTGACCTTGAGGGTCAATTCGTCCAGCTTGCTCTGCTGGGCGGCAAGCTGCTCCTTCTGCTTGGCAAGGATAAAGTCCTGCTTTTCCAGATATTTGCGGTTGCCGTATTCTGCTTCTTCCTCCAATTCCAGACCGTGCCGCTTGGCGATCTCAAACAGCATTTTCCGACAAGCGGCATCGAAGGAGATTTTGCGATTGTTCCGGTGGCTGAGGGGCTTGTCCGGGTCGGGCAGCTCGAAGCCCAGTGCTTCCAGTGCCTTTTCCTGCTGGGGTGCTACCTCGCCGTACTTGTTCTCGCAGTCGAACACATGGCGCTCATGGATGTGGGGTGTGCTTTCGTCCAGATGCAATGCCCAGTCCAGCAGATGAACATGAGTGCCAAAGCGCTTATGAAATTCGGACATAAACTCTGTCACCACTAAGACCAGATCTTCCACCGATGCGTGTTCGTCTAGCGTTCCGAACTGGTAGATGGTTTCTTCCGGGCAAGTTTTCTTACCTGCAAGTAAGTCCTCTATGGTTCGGTTGCGCTCGGTGTGGCGAATCTTCGCATTGCGGGCATTCTGGTTCTCCACAAAGTGAGAATAGTGGATTTCATAGAACATCTTCTCCACATCGCTGAATGCAGCCGTCTGTTTGTCCTTGTCGGATGCAGAGCGGATGCCGTGATAGCAATCCCAGTAGATATTGCCCTTGGCACGCTTTTGGTCAATGTGCTCACTGTTGGCAAGGTTGAAACTGCGGTCATTGTGCTTGGGGTTGTAGGTGCCGTGGGTCCCAGCTCTTCCGTTGTGTCGTGTTAATTTCAGATAGACATCCCTCTTTTCCTGTATTTTTTGTACGGTCACTCGTGCGATCAAATCACAGGAGTGATACAGTTCTTCTAAGCAACGGTTCTCGCATTTCAAGACCGTGTCTTGAAATCTTCTCTCGGAATCGAGAGGTAGTCCTTTCAGAAAAGGATTTATGTGTTTGTTATACTGCAAAGAAAGTGACCTACCGCTCCTTCCCTCAGTGGGAGATCATGGCGTTTGTCGCTTTCTGCTTAGAAGAGTTTGCTTTCGCTCTGCAAGAAAAGTATAACAGGATTTCCCGCAAAGCGCGTGGGCCTTGTACGTCAACTTTTGTAGACCTCATACGTCTATTTCTTCCAAAAATCTCCAAAATGCCGTACCGCCGTATTCATTATAGCACCCGAAATTGTGAAAGTCGTGGGCCTCGTAGGCCTATTAAGTGGGCCTGTCAGGCCTACTTTTTTCAAAAATTTCCAAAAAGCGTAAGCGGGCACTAGATCACAGTGACTGTTGGGTCTCTTCATTTGAAGCCTACAGAAAGTATAACAGAGAAACTCATACTCGAACAGGAACCGAGAGTTCCTAATTTTCGGTGAAAGTAGGAAGCATCGTTCCCATTTCTTGTTGTATCGCTATTCTTTCTTTTGGAAAAATCGCTAAGATGCTGCATCTCTGCAATTATTATAGCACCTGAAATCACTAAAGTCGTGGGCTTCGTAGGCCTATTATTGGCCCCCTAAGTGAACCTGTTTTGATTACTTTTTCCTGATTTTGGTATAAGGTTTAGCGGGGGCTTTTTTCATTTCAACAGCTTGCTGGGAGAGAACGCAGCAGCGAAGCTGCTGGATCTGCCGCCGTTTTGCGCCAGATAATACCCAGTAGGATATGACGCACAGCATCATATCACTGGGGCAAAGGGCTGCGCCCTCTGCACTCCTGCACCGGGCAAGCTGTCCTGAAGGACAGCTCGTCCGGCTTCAATATGTATCGAGAACCAGCGTACTCGCCAGTTCTCTCAATTGTAGATCAGCACACTGGTCTGCTTAATATGTTAAGGTCTCCCATATTCGCCCTCGGCTCCCTAGGAGTGGGGAATCGTCCGGCGGCGGATTCTCACCGCACCATTGGCATTTCAGCCACCCCGCCTTCGTTATGGCCGGGCTACGAGTTACAGAAGTACCTTTTGCGAAGTACCGGACGATTGAACTATTCTGTTTTCAAGGTGCAGATTTTATAGAAAATCTTCGAAATTTAGGGCTTCCGAAAAAATTATCCCTCTAATTGATAGCCGACGGAAACACCCAAAATACAACCATGTTTTCAAAAGTTAACAGAAAAGTCACAGATTCGGAGTTCAGCGCTTAAGAACGCTGTCTGTACTATTAACAGAAAAAGTACTCTGAAATAGGGGGTGTTGAGAAAATTTTTCTGGCAGAATTTTGTGCCCTGAAAAAGAACCCTCCATATACTAGCCATCGAAAATGCCCATTTGGCACCCTTCAAGGTGATTTTGTAATCAAATTGTCATTTTCGCAGGTGATTTCAGCTAAAAAACACCCCTCTACTTACTAGCCCGCGAAAATGGCTATTTCGTAGCATTGAAAGCGACTTTGTAACTGATTTGTAATAAAAAACGGCAAAGCAGATAGAATCCGCTTCACCGTTTTTTGATTGTAGACACGTATCAAATGATTTAAAGTTCATCAAAACTCTGCTGGCTTTCCAAAAAAGTTTTGATTTTATTAAAATCATTTATTGCATTTAAAGGATCTTTGCGCATTTGCCGAATGGAGCATTCCCATACGATGAGAACTCGGATGCCGCTGTTTGTTAATTGCTCATAAACAATTTTGTCACGTGTTACATTTGTTTTAAATTTATTAGTCCAAAAGTCAATGTGGCTTTTCGGCGTATAGGCATATTTACATCCTTGATGCCTATGCCAGAAGCATCCATTCACGAAAATTGCGACCTTGTATTTTGGAAGATAAATATCTGGATGTCCAGTAATACGATTGTCATTCTTACGATATCGGTACCCTTTTGAGAAAAGCAGCCTTCTAAGATATATCTCCGGAGTAGTATCCTTGCTTTTAATAGCTGACATATTTTCACTGCGTTTTTTCTTTGAAACGATATCAGCCATTATAGATTTTCAACTTCTTTCACATACGTGACAAAATGACCCAGTGTCCAGATTCGTTCACGCCTATCAGCAGGATATGCCTGAATATATGGTTTTGGAACAACTAAAATGACATTTTCAGCCTGCATCTCGTCCATCTGTGCAGCAGAAATCCCCTGCTGCAAGGTACAAAGATACTTTGGCCGATCACGAAGTCGATCAGCCTCATTTAAAATTTGTCGCCAACGATCCTTGCAGGTTGTTTTCGCTGCAAGAGAAACCAATCGGTCAGTTGAATACGCTGCATCATGATACGCATCCTGTGAGGGAAAAATAAAATCAGGTTTCTTATTGCCCTCAGTGATTGCTTGAGCCTTATAACGGACCCCATTGCCATCAAAAATCGCAGCAAGGTGGTGTTCAAGACTTTTTCCAGCGCGGCTTTTTCTTCGATTCAGTACAATATTGGCTGTATTTATAAAGTCCTCAACCGATGGAAAGCCATGAGTTATCATATCACCATATCGTGCATATTCCAAAGCACGAAACAGTTTGAATTCCGCATCAGTCCAATCAAGCAATTTGCGATCAGGGTTATCTATAATAAAGTTTTCATGATCATACACAGCATTCTGGATTCGCCGCGCAGCTGCGGACATTTCTTCGGATGCAGGAAAATCTACCGTCAATCCAGAAATAAACTCTTCTATTGCTGTTTTTTCGCGAAGTTCAAGGTCTGCTTCACGAATTTGAATCAATCGATTTGTCTCTGTTGGACTGACACCAAATGCATCCAGAAACTGATTAATATCATCTTCTGTGTTAAGAACAAATCCCTGATAGTATTCTTCGCTATCCATAACCAGAACGAATAATGCACCAGTATATTCGGGACGCAAAAAAGGAAACCCTTTGCCAAAATTTGTGATACGATATTCGTTTCGTGATCCCTGTCCGTAGTAAATAAAACGGCTTCTCCTTATAAAATCACCCTGCCATTTTATTTCAACCCACCGATCCTTATTCTGTCCACGCTCACCCGGAGTTTCAAATAGAATGGGAATGGCTGGTTTTGCAATATAAATTCCTTCCTGATGACCACCGGTCAATCCGGTATCATTCGCTGCTAGGAATTTGCAAAACACCTTTTGACCATTTAATGCCGCGGATATCGCATAAAGTGCAATATTTTCCATTCAACCAACCTCAGAAATAATCATTTCATCCCTCGACTGGCTGCTTTCATTATCCAGCCGTTCAATCTCTTTTACAATAAGTGTGGCAACATTTTCCATAAGGGGAACAACAACTGAATTACCGAATTGACGGTAAGCTTGGGTATCCGAAACCGGAATTTTGAAACTGTCAGGAAATCCTTGAAGTCGCGCACATTCACGTGGAGTTAGACGCCGCGGATTTTTTCCGGATTGTTCAATCAGGATTTCCGAACCATCCTTATAATATCGTGCGCTTAACGTACGAGATACACCATCTAATGGGGCAATGCCATATCCAAATCCATTTCCAGCGGCCTTGTGCTTTGCGGCATAGTTTTGAAGATATGCCCACAACTTGTCGGATAGCGTATATTTGGTATCGACATTTGTTTCCAGAATATCCCGAATAACCGGCTTCGGTGTTTTGGGCGTAATATCAAATCGGAATTTATAATTGTAACCATGGCCATAGCGTTTTCTATCAAATCCAACAATCAGAATACGCTCTCTGTGCTGCGGTACAAAATTCTTCCCATCGAGTATCTCAAAAAAGACTTCATAATCAAGTTCTTCAAGGGCTTCACGAATAATCTTAAAGGTACGGCCCTTATCATGGCTGCACAGATTTTTAACGTTTTCAAGCATAAAGGCCTTTGGCCGCTTTGCTTTTAGAATTCGACACACATCAAAAAATAATGTTCCCTGCGTTTTATCTTCAAAGCCGGTCGCTCTGCCAAGGCTCTGCTTTTTAGAGACACCCGCAATGGAGAAAGGCTGACAGGGAAAACCGGCTACCAAGATGTCATGATCTGGAATAGAGTTTGCATCTACCTGAGTAATATCGCCTTCTGGCTGTTCGCCAAAATTAGCCAAGTAAGTCTGTTGGCTGTATTTGTTCCATTCGCTGGAATACACGCAGCGACCACCAGCGTGATCGAATGCAATTCGCATTCCTCCAATACCAGCAAACAAGTCAATAAATGTGAAAGAAGCATCCACCTTCTTTTGAGACTTCTGCTGACTCAACATTCTAATTAAAACCCCTGATACACAGTTTTGCACGGATTGCCCGTTTTCATTAGCGTAATCGGATAATTCATCGAAAACATTATCTTCAAGTCGGATATGAAGCTGCTTGAACATTGTACGCATCCTCTCTGGGAAAATTTCTGTACCGTTATTTTCCCAGTATATCACCGGTTCAATCTTATCGCAACAAGAAATTGTTGTTTTGCTTGTCTTTTTCTCAAAAAAGGTGTATTATATATAATGGTTTTTTATGTCAGGGAGAGGAAATGGAATAATGCCAAACGTAATCGATCTTTACGCTGGAGCGGGTGGGTTAAGCTTAGGTGCTGCAAGAGCCGGCTTTACGGTTACCGCCGCTGTTGAACTTGAACCACATGCGATTGAAACACATTCTAAAAACTTTCCTAATACCATACATATCCGTAAGGATATTATGGAATTAACCGGTTCATCTTTGCTGGAGATGGCAAGAATGAAAGACAAAAAGCCTGATGGAATTATTGGAGGTCCACCCTGCCAAGGCTTCAGCAGCATTGGTCAGGGAAATGTTGATGATTCACGAAATTGCCTTTTCATTAAATTCTTTGAACTTGTTGAGGATATCCAGCCTTCTTTCTTTCTGGCAGAAAATGTTCCTGGGATTATGAATCCCAAATATGATGAAATTCGAGCAAAGGCTTTCCAGCATGTTTCACAATATATCATGCTCCCCATAAAAGTTGCGGCAAACGAATACGGTGCGCCTACAACTCGCACACGTATTTTCTTTATTGGCTTTCTCCCTAGCAAAGTAAAGCCCATTACAAGGGAAGACATCGAACAGAAAAAGGTTTTTCCTGACGCCATGACGACCGTGCGCCAAGCGTTTGAAGGGCTTCCCGAAAAAGAACAAGTGAATGGTGAAACCGGATTTGGTATACTGGAATCGAGTTATTTTGATACAGATCACCAACATTCTCAAACGAAGTTCTTTTACGAACATACAGTTTCAAGACGTCCTCCATTAGTTGGCGATCCTGATTATATTAAAGGCTTTATGGAAAGGCATGAAGTAAACGGCTTTCTTCCGACAGTGCATACAGATAAGGTAGCACAACGCTATGCCAATTTGGCCTATGGCCAAAAAGATGAAATTTCAAAGTCGACGCGCTTAAATCCAGATGGATTCTGCCCAACGTTACGTGCAGGTACCGGACCGGAAAAAGGAAGCTATCAAGCTGTACGGCCTATCCATTATAAAGAGGCTCGTGTTATCATGCCGCGAGAAGCGGCCAGACTTCAAGGATTTCCGGACTGGTTTTGTCTGCCAGATACGATATGGCACAGTTTCAGGCAAATTGGTAACAGCGTTTCTCCGATTGTTGCTGAACAGGTTTTGAGTGTGATTTTTCAAAAGCTGACCAAATGATAATTGGGATAGTATTTGTAGTATGCAATGTAACTGTTTACGGCATCCAAGTGCTTATCATCAAAGATAAATGGAAAGTCTGTTATAAGCGTTTGCTGATCGGTGATTGGCAAACGCTTATTTAATTCTGAAATTTCCTGAACCGAGAGAGCAGGGATTTCAATTCTACTGGGTTCAGCATCCCAGGAAAAAGTATTATGCGGGTATGCCTTTAGCGAATCTCTGATTCTTGATTCCAAACAAGGGTCATTTAAAATGATGCCGGTAAATGTAAGCATTTGCTGTCCGTCTGCATAGACTGTTGAAAAAAGCGGAAATAGGAAGTTCTCACTGTATTCAAAACTTAGCAATGTTGCTGCCTTTAAAATTTTCAGCAACGTTATTGGATAGTTGTGCCGCGTAAGGCACCTTGCTGTGAGTGCTGGAGGAAGATATGCATCCTTTACTTTGCTTTTCAGTGTTTCCAATCGTTCTTCTTGAAGGCTATCTGGTTGTCCCGATCCTTTTCCCAGAGAATCCGGATTAGCATTCAAAGTAATTCTAACAATATCTCCAGGATTCAGCCGATCCAGCAGAGTTGTATAATCGGCCAATTGAGCGCCCAGTCCTGATGGCGAAACAAAATCAAGCCAGAAAATATTATGGTCAGCATCCTCTGGCATAAAACTTGTCAGATATGCAGTGCTATCCATGTTTTTTATATCTATGCAATTGTATGGCAAATTGAACTTTGCGCGAGAAAACACCTGTGGATCAGCTTCAAGTGAGATCATTTTGGAAATATTCAATCGTTCATGTAATATTTTAAAATCATCAAACATATATGAGCCGAATCCGGTATACCAATAATCAGCAACAGGAAATACCGATGTCAAGCCTATCAGTGTTTGCACAAATAGATTACGATCAATGCTTTTATTGGGCCGAAGATGATAAAATGGTTGGCTGGCCATATTAATTACCTTCTTTTTTTCTGGCTTCGTCCAGAATCATTTCAAAACACTTTTTTCCAACGTCTGAGGGGGAAATGGAAAAAGACCGATCATTGTATACATATTCAATGATGTCTTCAATTTCATCCAATGCTTTAGTGTACCGAATGACTTTATAAGGTTTATCATTTGGTGGTTTCGGCAAATCCGGACTATAAACAAGTCCACCCTTATTTTGACGCAACTTGATATGATTGTTTTTCTCCAGTTCGCTGGCAGGAACAAGCAAATCGCCAACAGAGGTTCGTTTTGCAGCGGTAGAATATACACGCTCCTTTTCGTTTTGCCCCTTCCAGCGGTTCGTATAATCCGTAAACATTTTCAGTCCCTGACGCATTCGATTTTTGACAGCCGCATAAATGTACGATGAAGTATCTACGCCACGTTTGGTTGTTGTCATCGGGAGATTTTTCGGGTTGTTGCTTTCAAAGATTACAATGCCACGAATTCCGATGAACTGCGTATGATACTGTGGCACACCTGCTTCTCCCCAACCAGTAAGATGAGATTTATCATTGTATAACACCACACGATCATTGCATACGATCGTCCATCCGGCATCGGCTGTCGAACGCTTTAAGTCGTTTTCATCATCAATATCTTCAGGAGAGGGAGGCGGCGCATAAAAACCAATTACAAGTTTTACACTCACATCACCAAAATCCTGTGTAAATATGAAAGGTTTTATTCCCGCATCTTCATTCGTAACGAGGAGCTCAATAGGAAGCGGCGTTACTTTTCTTCCATTGATACTTATTTCAAACCCCTTTTGGATAATAAAACTATAACTTTGCTCGATCGCCTTGATAAGCTTGTCAATGTACATACTGAGTTTATCCGGATTGTCCCAAAGTTCAGCGATTCCACTGTTGATATTTTGAATTTCAATGCTCGTCCCTCCATCGGAAAGAACATTGTCATCGTGTAATTCTTCAATCGGGAAGTTCCAATCGTCTTCAGACGAAGACCAGTCTTCAGGGATAGTTACAGTATAGAGACAGCCATCATTCCGCGTAGTTACAACAGCAGATCTACCGATTTTAAAAATAGCACGCTTCATACCGATTCCGTAGATACCAACTGTTGGAAGTTCATCATCAGACTTTTCCGCAGAGCGTCCCATGCGAAATGCATATTTTTCAGCCACTTCCATCGGGATGCCACCACAATTATCTTCTATGGTGAAAGAGGTATTGGTTATTGTGATTTTAGAATAGAAACCCTTATAAAAGTCTGGTGTATCACGTGTTGTCAAGCCCTTTTTCTGACGTACCACACCATCCAGACAATTATCCAGCAAATCAAGAATAGCATCATTTAACTCAATATCACGAGTAAGCATTCCCACAAAAAACTCTTTTGTAGGAAATCCTTGTGCTGTTTTTGCCATCTCAGTTCCGCCTTTCATTTTTTATTAGGGGAGCACGCTTTTGTCCATTATACAACTATACATTATGTGTAGCAATAGAAATTTAGACAAAATACCCAGTATAGTAACAGCACGCCAGAACTAAAAGTCCTGGCGTGCTGTTACTATACTGATAACTGGACTTAATCAATCGAAAAAGATGACTTCTTTTGCTCGATTTTGAATATTGTTCATTCTCTGTACCCATTCCATCTGGTTGGTAGCTTTCAATTCTTCAGTCACGCCTTCAGCATTTGCCATCTGCTGAATGAGAAGATTTAACTGCTCGTGCATTTGTCCGTCAATGGTGAATAGATAACTGTTCAATTTACCAGATAGCAGGAGGGTCTGATATCGTACCGGATGATATTCCAGCAGATGCTGTCTATATCGTCTTCCCCAGTACCCGACAGATCGAAACTGTTCGTCTAAAATCAAGTCGGGAAGATAATAATCGCCAACAGGGACATAGTCCAGATCATTAGTTTCATCATGGAATCTGATTTTCAACTTTTCCATTGTGCTTTTCTCCATGTTCTTCACATTTGCTTCTTTTGCGGTGGAAAGTTCCGGCTGTCCGTTTGCAGATTCATAAATACGCTTTTTGATGCAGTTCTTTACAGGTCTACACTCATCCACCACACACCCGAATTTTACGTCAAACGCGAACAACGCTCTTTTTGCTCTGCACAAAATCCTGCATCGTTTGGCGTAAAATTGGCGTATGGTGTAGTTCTCGCTGGAAATTCATCAAAAGAAAAAGCCTGAAACTTCTCGGTACATCAAGAAGTTTCAGGCTTTATTTTGCTTAAATTGGAAATTTACTGCTCAATCGGCTTCATCGTCGGGAACAGCAGAACATCGCGGATGGAGGCGCTGTCGGTGAGCAGCATGACCAGGCGATCCACGCCGAAGCCCAGGCCACCCGTGGGGGGCAGGCCGTACTCCAGCGCATTGACGTAGTCGTAATCCACCTGAGCCTTGCAGTCGGGCTCGATGGCCTTGCGCTCGGCGACCTGACGCTCAAAGCGGCCCTTCTGGTCGATGGGGTCGTTCAGCTCGCTGAAGGCGTTGCCGTACTCGGTGCAGTCGATGAAGTACTCAAAGCGCTCGGTAAAGGCGGGATCATCCGGCTTGCGCTTGGCCAGCGGGCTGATCTCGACAGGATAATCATAAATGAAGGTGGGCTGGATCAGCTTGTCCTCAACAAAGGCATCGAAGAACTCGGCCAGAATGGCACCTTTGGTGGGGACCTCGGGCAGCTCCACATGATGCTCCTTGGCAGAGGCAATGGCATCCTCGTCGGACTTCCAATCGTTGAAGTCCACACCGGAATACTTCTTGACAGCCTCCACCATGGTCAGGCGCTCCCAGTGGCCCATATCGATCTGCTTGCCCTGATAGGGAATGACCATGCTGCCGCAGATCTTGAGGGCAAGGCGCTTGTACAGCTCCTCCACCAGATCCATCATGCCGTGGAAATCGGTAAAGGCCTGATACAGCTCGATGCTGGTGAACTCGGGGTTGTGCTTGGGGTCCATGCCCTCATTGCGGAAGATGCGGCCAACCTCGTACACGCGGTCCATGCCGCCCACGATCAGGCGCTTGAGGTACAGCTCAGTCTCAATGCGCAGCACCATGTCCATGTTCAGGCTGTTGTGGTGGGTGTAGAAGGGGCGGGCAGAGGCACCGATCTCAAAGGGGGTCAGGATGGGGGTATCCACCTCCAGGAAGCCCTTCTCGTCCAGATAGGCGCGGATCTCCTTCAGGATCTGGCTGCGCTTGACGAAGGTATCCTTCACCTCCGGGTTGGCGATCAGGTCCACATAGCGCTGACGGTAACGCATCTCGGTATCGGTCAGGCCGTGGAACTTCTCGGGCAGGGGGCGCAGGCTCTTGGCCAGCAGGGTCAGCTCGGTGGCGCGAACACTCAGCTCACCGGTCTTGGTACGGAACACCTCGCCCTTGACACCGATGATATCGCCCACGTCCAGCTTCTTGAAGGCGGCGTAGGCCTCCTCGCCCAGCTCGTCGCGGCGGACATACAGCTGGATATCGCCCTTATCATCGCGCAGGTGGGCAAAGCTTGCCTTGCCCATCACGCGCTTGGACATCATACGGCCGGCCAGCGCGACCTGCTTGCCGCTGTCGGTCTCGTTGGGCAGATCCTTGAACTCTTCCTTCAGGTCGGCAGAGTATGCGTCCTGCGGGAACTTGGTCAGGGTGAAGGGGTCGTTTCCGGCAGCCTGCAGGTCGGCCAGCTTCTGGCGGCGCACCTGCACCTGCTCGCTCTCAGACAGGCCCTGAGCGGGGTTTCTCTTTTGCTCTTCCATGGTTTCCTCCCGTTCAGGCTCAGTTTGCGGCGTGGGTGATGGCCAGCACTTCGTACTCGACGGTCTGGCCGGAGGGCAGCAGGACTTCAGCCTTCTCGCCCACGGCCTTGCCCAGCAGAGCGTGGCCCACCGGGCTCTCGTCGCTGATCTTGCCGTTGATGGGGTCAGCCTCGGTGCGGCCAACGATATCGTACTCCTCGGCCTCATCGTCACCGATCATCTTGATGGAAACGTGGGTGCCAACAGCAACGCTGTCCACGCTCAGCTCGCTCTCGTCGATGATCACAGCGTTCTTGACCATCTGCTCCAGCTCGGTGATGCGGTTCTCCACCAGACCCTGGGTGTTCTTGGCTTCATCGTACTCGCTGTTCTCAGAAAGGTCGCCGTGGCTGCGGGCTTCCTTGATCTCCTCGGCCAGCTCCTTGCGGCGGACCGTCTTGAGGTATTCCAGTTCGTCCTGCATCGCCTTCAGGCCGGAAGCGGACATCTTGATTTCTTGTGCCATTTTGGATCTTCTCCTTGTCTATTGGATTGACGCAGCCGCAAAGCCGCGCACGAATGCTATTATGACTGTTCTATTATAATAGCAAGCCGGGAGCTTGTCAATAAAAACCACGGCGCTAGAGCGGAAAAAGCGGCGGCGTGTTTTCTCGCTTTTTCGTTGAAATATGCCAAGTTTTATGATATAGTAGTAGTCGTTTTTACGTTTCACTCCCCTACTCTCCCCGCGGAAAGGAAGCTTCCATGAACCTGACAAAGCAGTTCTTCAAGTATGTGTCGCAGAATATTTTCGGTCTGATCGGCACATCGTGCTATATTCTGGCCGACACCTATTTCATCGCCCAGGCGGCGGGCACCGACGGCGTGACCCTGCTGAACCTCTGCCTGCCCATGTACAACCTGATCTTTGCCTTCGGCTCGATGATCGGCCTGGGTGCTGCCACCCGGTACGCCATCCTGCAGGCACAGGGCGAGGCGCGGGCGCAGCGGTTTTTTTCCAACGCCATCCTCTGCGCCTGCCTGATCGCCATCCCGTTCATGCTGGCGGGCGCGTTCTGCCCGGGCACGCTTCTGCAGCTCATGGGCGGCGATGCGGACATCGTGGCGCTGGGCCTGAACTACACCCGCATCTTCCTGCTGTTCACACCCTTCTTCATGTGCAACTACATCTTCTCGGCCTTCGTCCGCAACGACGGCGACCCGTCCCTTGCCATGGTGGCCACCCTGAGCGGCAGCCTGTTCAATGTGGTGTTCGATTACATCTTCATCTTCCCCATGGGGCTGGGCCTGCCCGGCGCGGCGCTGGCAACGGCCATCTCGCCGGTGCTCAGCATCGCCATCTGCAGCCGCCACTTCTTTCAAAAGAGCAACACGCTCACCTTTGTCCGGCAGGCTCCCTCGGCCCGGCTGCTGGTGCAGAGCTGCCAGCTGGGCATCTCCGGCTTTGTCGGGGAGCTCTCCTCTGCCGTGACCACCACCGTGTTCAACTTCCTGCTGCTCCGGCTGGCGGGCAACGTGGGCGTGGCCGCTTACGGCGTGGTGGCAAACTTTGCGCTGGTGGCAACAGCCATCTTCAACGGCGTGGCCCAGGGTGCCCAGCCGCTGATCAGCCAGTGCTACGGCAAGAATGAGATGGCCGGGGCAAAAAAGCTGCTTCTGCTGGGCTGCGGCACCGCGCTGGCGCTGGCGGCGGTGTTGTACGGTGCCGTGTTTGGCTTTACCGACACCTTTGTTGCCCTCTTCAACAGCGAGAGCTCCGCTTTGATGGCCGAATACGCTCACAGCGGTATGCGCATCTACTTCCTGGGCTACTTCTTTGCAGGCTGCAATATTGTTGCGGCGGGCTATCTGGGTGCGGTCAACCGCCCCACCGAGGCCACCATCACCTCGGTCAGCCGGGGCGTGGCCGCCATCGTCACCTGCTCACTGATCCTGAGCGCCCTGTTCGGCATGAACGGCGTGTGGTCGGCCTTCCCCGCCGCCGAGGCCATCACACTGGCCCTGACGGTGTTCCTGCTCAAGCGCCCGCGGTCTGTGTGCGGCTGAACGCCTCCACGGAAAAGAGCCGGGTGCTGCCCCGGCTCCTGAACACTTTAAATATACAGTGCCTGCTCCCGCTGGCTTTCCGCCGGGCTGAGGGGCCGCGCTGTCTGACCGGCCAAGGCCCGCCACTGTGCGGGGGATTGGCCGGTCTCTTTTTTGAACACCCGGCACAGGTAGTTGGCCCCTGAGAAGCCGCACAGGCTGGCAATGACATCCAGCGTGTATTCCCGGTGCAGGAGCAGCCGCATGGCAGCTTCCACCCGCACAGTGGTCAGGTAGCGCCCCGGGGGCACCCCCACGGCGGCGGTAAAGGTGCGGACAAGGTGGCTCTTGGAGACCCCCAGCCGCTCACTGAGCTCCTCCACGCCGTACAGGCCAGCGTAGTTCTGGCGGATATCCTCAATGGCGGCCTCCACCAGCGGCGGCAGGGGCGGGGCGGCGCTGTCGGCCCCCGCAAGCTCACAGAGCAGGGCAAAGGCCAGCTGGCTGGCAGCCCGGCTGCGGGGTGTATCGGCCTCGGCGGCAAGGCGGCCCAGCAGCTCTGCGGCGGCGGGGCAGGTCTCGCCCCGGGCCAGGAACGGCAGCTCCGTCAGCCCGGCAAGGAACTGCACCGCCGCCTGCCCGGTCAGCTGGATGCAGAGCAGGTGGCTCTCCCCTTCCGGAGTCAGGGTCAACGGGGCGCGGCTCAGCACCAGATGGCCCGCCGCCGCGCTCTGGGGCGGCAGGATCAGTGCGCTGCCCGCCGGGGAGGGCGAGGCATCGGTCAGGCTGGCGGTGCATCTGCCGCTGGAGATCAGGCAGACCCACAGCCCCTCGCCGGTCAGGGTCAGGGGTTCTTTGGGCTGGATATCCCGCACCACGCCAAGGGCTGCGGTACTTGTCCAATCATAAAGCAATATCTGACACCTCAAATCAATAAAATGCTATTTTATATCACAAAGTTATCTGTTATTATAATACCAACGAGAGCGTGCACCGTCAAGGTGCCGTAACATAGAAAAATTTTAATGGAGGCAATGACCTATGGCTTCGATTAGCTGCCAGCACATCTACAAGATCTATCCGGGCGCTACTGCTCCTGCTGTTACCGACTTCAACCTGGAGATCCAGGATAAGGAGTTCATCATCTTCGTCGGCCCCTCTGGCTGCGGCAAGTCCACCACCCTGCGCATGATCGCCGGTCTGGAGGAGATCTCCAAGGGCGAAATGTACATCGGCGGCCGCCTGATCAACGACGTTCCTCCCAAGGATCGTGATATCGCCATGGTGTTCCAGAGCTACGCTCTGTACCCCCACATGACCGTTTACAAGAACATCGCTTTCGGTCTGGAGCTGCGCAAGACCCCGAAGGACGAGATCGACCGCCGCGTTCACGAGGCTGCCAAGATCCTGGAGATCGAGCACCTGCTGGACCGCAAGCCCAAGGCTCTGTCCGGCGGCCAGCGTCAGCGTGTTGCCCTGGGCCGTGCAATGGTTCGTAACCCGGCAGTCTTCCTGCTGGACGAGCCCCTGTCCAACCTGGATGCAAAGCTGCGTACCAGCATGCGCACCGAGATCATCAAGCTGCACAAGAAGCTGGCTACCACCTTCATCTACGTTACCCATGACCAGACCGAGGCTATGACCATGGGCGACCGCATCGTTGTTATGAAGGACGGCGTCATCCAGCAGGTCGATACCCCGCAGAACCTGTACGATATGCCCTGCAACATGTTCGTTGCCGGCTTCATCGGCAGCCCCCAGATGAACTTCCTGGACGGCACCGTGACCAAGAACGGCGATCAGTACGCCATTGACCTGGGCGGCGACACCATCCCCCTGCCCAAGGAAAAGACCGCTGACGGCAAGCTGGATTCCTACGTTGGCAAGAAGGTCAAGATGGGCATCCGTCCTGAGGATATCGACGACGAACCCGAGTTTATGGCAAAGCACCCCGACTGCCACCTGGAGGCTCAGGTCGATGTGTCCGAAATGATGGGCGCTGAGATCTACCTGTACCTGGAGTACAAGGGCAACAAGATGACCGCCCGTGTCGCTCCCACCTCCAAGGCACGCAACGGAGACACCGTCCGCGTTGCATTTGATCCGCACAAGGTCCACCTCTTTGATGTCGAGACCGAGCAGACCATCCTGAACTAAGTTCTCCAGGGATCATCTTTTGATCCTCCTAATAAGCAAAAGCCGCCGGGAAGCGATTTCCGGCGGCTTTTGTCTAAGAGAACACACATTGGAACATTACAAGGGAGATTTCACCATGGAACACATGATGCTTCTGGTCACCTACCGTATGCTCCCCGGCCAGCGGGACGCTTTTCTGCAGGAGGTCGCCGCTGCCGGCATTCTGGCAAAGGTCCAGCAGGAGGACGGCTTTGAGCGCTACGATTACTACCTGAGCGCCGCCGACCCGGACGAGCTGCTCATCGTTGAGGAGTGGGACTCCGAAGCCCAGCAGCAGGCCCACGTAAACACCGACCATATGGCCCAGCTCCGCGCCATCAAGGAGAAGCATGTCGCTTCCACCGCGATGCAGCGCATTGCCAAAGCCGACTGAGCACGAGAGGATAGAAAAGCACCCGCGGCCTGCTGGCTGCGGGTGCTTTTTTCAAAGGAGAGAAGGGAATGCTCAGCCCTTGACACCGCCCAGTGCAACACCACGGACGATGAACTTGGACAGCAGCAGATAAACAATGATCACGGGCAGGATGGCAATGGCCACCAGCATATAAACCTTGCCCATATCGAACTTGAGGAAGTCGGCACTGCGGAGCTGTGCAATGAGGATGGGCAGGGTCTTTTTGTCTGCCGTATCCAGCACCAGTGCGGGGATGAAGTAGTTGTTCCAGCTGGACACAAAGGAGAAGATGGCCTGCACCGCCAGAGCGGGCTTCATAATGGGAAGCACGATATGGTTGAAGGTGTAGAACTCCCCCGCGCCATCAATGCGGGCGGCTTCCACGATCTCCATGGGCAGGCTGGCATCCAGATACTGCTTCATAAAGAAGAACACCGCCGGGGCCGCAATGCTGGGGATGATGAGGGGAATGAAGCTGTTCTTCAGGCCCATCTTCGTGATGAGCTGCAGGAAACCCAGCGCTGAGACCTGGGTCGGCATGGTCATAATGAGCAGGATGATGGCAAACGCCGCCTTTTTGAACCGGAAGTTATAGGCGTAGATGCCGTAGGCTGTCAGGGCCGAAAAATAGACGCTGAGGGCAGCCGAGCAGCCGGACACGATCAGGCTGTTCCGCACACCAGTCAGCACCGGGATGTTGGCATCCGACAGCACGTTTTTCAGGTTGGTCATCAGCGATTTTCCCGGCAGAAGGGAAAAGCCCTTCTGGATCTCAAAATGGGTGCGGGTGGAATTGATGACCAGCACATAGAAAAAGAACAGGCATAAAAAGCTCAGCAGCACCAGCGCCGCATAGCACACCGTGCGGCGGGCCGCAAGGGTCGCTTTTTCGGATCTTGTCTTGACTGCGTGTGACATTATGCTTTTCCTCCCTTCACCTGTTTGGCCGCCTGCCTGCGGGCCTTGCGCTCGGCCTTGCTCAGCCCGTCGTCCTCCTTGGTCAGGGCCATGTAAACGATTACGCAGAGCACTGCGCACACCAGGAATAGCACCACCGAGACCGCGCCTGCCATGCCGTAGTTCTTGCTGAACAGGTGGTTGTTCAGGTACATGATCATGGTGGTGGAGGTGCGGTCGGGGCCGCCCTTGCCGTTGGTCAGGATCTGCGGCACATCGAACATCTGCAGGCCGCCGATCATCGAAGTGATCATCACATAGACCAGGATCGGCCGGATGAGCGGGATGGTGATCTTCCAGAACATCTGGTTCGGGGTGCAGCCGTCCAGCTCCGCTGCCTCATACAGGGTGGGGTCCACGCCCATGATGGCCGCCATCAGCATGATGGTCGTATTGCCGAACCACATCAGGAAGTTCATCAGGCCGATGAGGCCGCGGTTGCCCCAGACACTGTTCAGGAAGCTGAAGGGCTCCTTGAGGATGCCCATGCCCACCAGTGCAGCGTTCACGGGGCCGTTATCCGAGAACAGGGCAAAGAACAGCATGGCGAACGCCGAAGCCATAATGAGGTTGGGCATGTAGATGACTGTCTTGAAGAAGGTCTGGCCCTTCAGCTTCAGGCGCAGGTCGGTGAACCAGGCCGCCAGCAGCAGCGAGATGGCGATCTGCGGGATGAAGCCGATGATCCAGAGCAGCAGCGTGTTGCCAAAGTATTTGGGCAGGTCGGTTGCAAACAGGGTGATGTAGTTCTTCAGGCCCACAAAGGTGGGGCCGATGATCTTCAGGCCGCTGCGGTAATATTCAAAAAAGCTGTAATAGATCGTAGACCCCAGTGGGATGAGCTGGAACACCGCAAAGATGAGGAAGAACGGTGCAATGAAGATATAGCCCCACTTTGCATAGCTGATCGAGCCGTTCTTCTTTGGTTTTGCTCCCATAGTAACTGCCCTCCTGACGTACATTGCCCAAAGCAAAACGGGGCGGGCGGGATCAGCGTCCGGCCCGCCCCATTCAGATTCGGTTCAAAAGGTTTTCAGGTTCCGGCTGCGCTTATGCGGGCCAGACCACATCGGTCAGCTCGGGGTACTTTTCCTTGATGGCGGTCTCGAAGTTTGCCTTTGCGGTATCCTCGTCCACCGTGCCGGTAAAGTAATCCTTGAAGGCATTCTGGAAGCTCTCGTTCAGGCCCTGATCGTACGGGCCTGCATTGGACATATCAATCTTCTTTGCAGCTTCTGCAAACAGGGCGATATGGTTCTGGCCGCCCAGGAAGTCGGAAGCATAATCGCTGTTTGCGATCTCTTCCATAGCCTTCTCGTTGTTGGTGTAATCCTGCGTATCCAGGGTGATCTGCTTCATAATGGCTTCGTCGCAGGTCAGCTTCTGCATCACGTCGCGGATGATATCGGTATTATCGGTACCGGCTGCCGCGCAGATCCAGGTGCCACCCCAGTAATAGGGCTGAGGACCTTCGCAGACTGCGTAATCGCCGTAGATGCCGTTGCCCACTTCTTCCTTGCCGCCCTCGGCCACAGGGGTCTCCAGAGAGTTGCCCAGCAGGGTGAAGTTGATGCCCCAGGTGGAATAGAAGAAGCCAAACACCTTGCCGCTCGGGCCCTGATCGGCTGCCCACTGGCTGTCCCACAGGCTGGACTTATTGTTGTAGCCCTTATCGGTGTACTCCTTGGTCTGATCGACCCACTTCATAATGTTGGGGTCTACCTTGACGGTCGTGCCGTCCACCCAGGGAGCGTCCACGTTGTTGGAGAAGGTACGGTAAGCATCATCGAAGCCGGACAGCATCTTGTAGCCCTTTGCATAGGCCTGTGCTGCCACCTCGTTGAACTTATCCCAATCGGACAGATGGCTCTGCACCTCGGTGGGATCATCGGTACCCAGCACTTCCTTGGCGATGCTGCGGCGATATGCGAACAGACCGGGGGTCGCCTGCCAGGTGGTGCCGCGCTGGCTGCCGTCCACGCTGACAATGTCCTTGGTGTACTGGTACTGACCAGCCAGATCGGCATCGGTCAGGCCGATGTCTGCCTTGACATCCAGCGCGTAATCGGAATCCACATACTTCAGTGCGTAGTCAGCCTCGATCAGGAAGATATCTACCTTGTCATCATCGGCGGCGGAGTCCTGATTCAGCAGGGCCTCATCCAGCTTATTCTGGTAGTTGTTGTTCTCGTTGGCGTTGATGGTCCACTTGACAACGGTGCCATCTTTCAGGGTGGTGGTGGATTTATCCTCAGCGATGGAGGCGACCTCGGGGTAATAGTTATTGAAGCGGCCCTGGAACTCGTCGTTCCAGCACCAGATATTCAGCACCTTGCCCTGAGCTGCCGGAGCATCGGAAGCGGCGGAAGAAGCTGCGGCAGAGGATGCCGCGCCGGTAGAAGAAGAGGAGCCGCCGCATGCGCTCAGCGCTGCGCTGATGGTAACTGCACCGGAAGCCAGCAGGAAATTACGACGCGAAATCTTTCTCATAATGAAAAACCTCCTTCAATGGTTTTCGTGAAAAAGCGTTTCAAATTCAAGGCTCCGGTTCGCCCGGAACCAAATTCAACCCATTCATTCGATGCTGCGCACCGAGCCGCCCTCCAGCAGTTTTCCTGTCACCGGGATCTGCTCGGCCAGCGTCACACGGGGGTGCTCGATCATCTGCACCAGCTTATCCGCTGCCATCCGGCCCAGCATTCTGGTGTTCTGCTGCCAGGTCACCAGCTGGGGTTTCATCACGCGGGAGAGGTAAATGCCGTCATATCCCATCACGGAAATATCCTCCGGGATGCTCAGGCCCGCTTCCTGCAGAGCGATGCAGCCGCCCATGGCCGAGAAATCATCGGGGAAGAGGATGCAGGTGGGCCGCTGGGGCAGTGCCAGCAGGGCCCGGGTCTCCTCGGCACAGCGGTCTGGATCGTGATACACACCGCAGCGCACATATTCTTCGGGGACCTGCAGCCCCAGCTCCGCGCAGCTCTTGTAGAAGCCCGCCAGCCGGTTCTCCGTCACCGCCGTGCGCTCGCCATGGATAAAGGCGATGCGGCGGTGGCCGTTGGCGTAGGCGTACCGCACCAGCGCCGAAAGCCCGTTGACATTATCGGAAAGGACCGCCATCCGGTTGTTGAACACATGGTCGATGGTCACCACCGGCACATCACTGTTGACCAGCTCCACCACCTGCGGATCGTTGAAATCCACGCAGGCGATCACCGCTCCATCCACGCCCCGGTAGTGGCAGTGCTCCAGATAGGTCATTGTTCTGCCGCCGAGGTTCCGGTTGACAAAGGTGATATCATAGCCCAGCTTTTCCACC
Organism: Faecalibacterium sp. Marseille-Q0746; assembly: GCF_017377595.1. Taxonomy (NCBI): domain Bacteria; kingdom Bacillati; phylum Bacillota; class Clostridia; order Eubacteriales; family Oscillospiraceae; genus Faecalibacterium; species Faecalibacterium sp. Marseille-Q0746. The sequence continues at coordinate 36,484 of NZ_JAFREI010000018.1, forward strand.
TGCACCTTGAAGCTGTCCAGCACCGCCGAGAAGTACTCGTGGGCCAGGCCGCTCTGCCGCTCGTCCACAAACAGAACGCCAAGGTTGTAGGTACGGTTGGTCTTCATTGCGCGGGCCGCCATATTGGGCACATAGCCCATCCGGCGGGCCGCCTCGCGGACACGGTCGCGGGTCGCAGCAGAGATGTCCGACTGGCCATTGAGCGCTTTGCTCACCGTTGCCACCGAGACACCGCATTCACGCGCCAGATCTTTTAAGGATGACATTTCGCCGCCCTCCCTCACAGGGACCCGCTCAAGGCTCCCGAGCGAATCCTAAATCGTTTTCGCAATTTCAATATAGCGCACTTTGCACTAAAAATCAAGCAGAAGAAGAAAAGTTTTATCCTAAAAGTCCGCATTTCAGCAGGTTGCGAGATTTCATTTCCTCAGAATTATGCAGTCTGTATCGTTTTCGTTACATTTCGTTACCGTTCGATAATTTTTTCGTTCCCATACCGGTTTTCACCCCTGAACCAGCCCGCTGCACCCTTGTTGTATATTTCAGGTCCGCTCTTGATTTTTCCCGCAGGATAGACTATTCTTAGGGTGACAAGTGCCTTTCCCACCCTTGGGCCGCAAATCCTAAATCGTTTTCGCCATCAAATGATTTCAGCATTTCCGGTTTACCCTATAAGGAGGAACAAGGCTATGAGATTCGGACATTTTGATGATGCGCGCCGGGAATATGTGATCGACACGCCCCGCACTCCCCTGCCCTGGATCAACTATCTGGGCAGCGAGGACTTTTTCAGTCTGGTGTCCAACACCGGCGGCGGTTACAGCTTTTACCGGGATGCCCGGCTGCGGCGGCTGACCCGCTACCGCTACAACAATTCCCCGCTGGACATGGACGGCCACCGCATCTACATCAACGATGGCGGCACCATCTGGAACCCGGGCTGGCAGCCCGCCAAGACGGAACTGGACAGTTACACCTGCCGCCACGGTCTGGGCTACACGATCCTGCAGGGCGAAAAAAACGGCATTGCGGCCGCTCAGGAGCTGTTCGTGCCCCGGGGCGATGCCTGTGAGATCGACCGGCTGACGCTGGAAAACAAGACCGCTGCCCCCCGCACGCTGGACGTGTTCAGCTATGTGGAGTTCTGCCTGTGGGATGCCATGGACGACAGCTCCAATTTCCAGCGCAACTTTTCCACCGGCGAGGTGGAAGTGGTGGAAAGTGCCATCTATCATAAGACAGAGTACCGGGAGCGCCGGGATCACTACGCTGTGTTCTGGGCCAACGCCCCCGTTACCAGCTTCGACACCAGCCGGGATGCCTTCTGCGGCGTGTACGGCGGCCCCGCCGCACCGGAAGCGGTCAAAACCGGTCACTGCTCGAACAGCATTGCCCACGGCTGGGCTCCGGTGGGTGCCCACCATTTCCATCTCACACTGGCACCGGGCGAGAAAAAGAGCATCATCTTCGGGTTGGGCTACATTGAAAACCCGGTCGGGGAAAAATTCAGCGCTCCCGGCATCATCAACAAAGCCCGGGCAGAGGCCATGATGGCCCGCTATGCCACCGACACACAGGTGGATGCCGCCCGCAGGGCACTGGCCGACTACTGGCAGGAGCTGCTCTCGGGCTGGCAGCTGACCTCCGGCGAGGAAAAGCTGGACCGGATGGTGAGCCTGTGGAACCAGTATCAGTGCATGGTCACCTTCAACATGAGCCGCAGTGCCAGCTATTACGAGAGCGGCATCGGCCGCGGCATGGGGTTCCGGGATTCCTGTCAGGATCTGCTGGGCTTCGTCCACATGATCCCTTCCCGCGCACGGGAACGCATTCTGGACATTGCTGCCACCCAGTTTGAGGACGGCAGTGCCTACCACCAGTACCAGCCCCTGACCAAAAAGGGCAACAGCGACGTGGGCAGCGGCTTCAACGATGACCCGCTCTGGCTCATTGCGTGCACCGCCGCCTATCTGCGGGAGACCGGTGACTGGTCGATCCTGGACGAGCCGGTTGCCTTTGACAACGACGTGACCAGAGCACAGCCCCTGATGGAACATCTGCGCCGGAGCTTCCGCTACACCCATACCCATCTGGGCCCCCACGGCCTGCCGCTGATCGGCCGGGCCGACTGGAACGACTGCCTGAACCTGAACTGCTTCTCGGAGCACCCGGGCGAGAGCTTCCAGATCACCGGCCCCAGCGAGGGTCCCGTGGCTGAGAGCGTGTTCATTGCGGGCATGTTCGTGAAATATGGCCGCGAGTACGCCGAACTCTGTGACCACCTGCACCTCACCGAGGAGGCCGCCAGTGCCCGCACCGCCATTGACGCAGTAGAACAGGCCACCCTGACCGCCGGCTGGGACGGCGCATGGTTCCGCCGTGCCTACGATGCCTTTGGTGCCCCCGTAGGCAGCAGGGAATGCGACGAGGGGCAGATCTTCATCGAACCCCAGGGCATGTGCGTGATGGCCGGAATCGGCCGAGAGACCGGTCAGGCCGAAGCTGCACTGAAGAGCGTGGAGGAGCGGCTGGACACCCCGTACGGCGTGGTACTGCTCCAGCCCGCCTACACCACCTACCGGCTCAATCTGGGCGAGATCTCCAGCTATCCCCCGGGCTACAAGGAGAATGCCGGTATCTTCTGCCACAACAACCCATGGATCAGCTGTGCTGAGACCGTGCTGGGCCACGGTGACCGGGCCTTTGCTGTCTACAAAAAGACCTGCCCGGCCTATATCGAGGATATCAGCGAGATCCACCGCACCGAACCCTACGTTTACAGCCAGATGGTGGCAGGCCGCGATGCCCCCACCTTCGGCGAGGCCAAGAACAGCTGGCTGACCGGCACGGCGGCATGGACCTTCGTGAACGTAAGCCAGTACATTCTGGGCATCCAGCCCACTCTGGACGGCCTGCGCGTTGACCCCTGCATCCCCCACACGCTGGCAGGCTACACCGTCACCCGCCGTTACCGGGGTGCCGTGTACCACATCCGGGTGGAGAACCCCCACGCCGTGCAGAAGGGCGTGCAGAGCGTCACCGTGAACGGTGCTCCTATTGCGGGCACCCTCCTGCCGCTGGCCAAGGCCGGTGAAACTGTAGAGGTCTCTGTCATTCTTGGATAACCTCCCTCACAGCAAAAAGACCGCCAAAGCAAGTAGAAACGCTTGCTCTGGCGGTCTTTTCAATACAGTTTTTTCAGTTCCAATTACAGCATCCTGGAAAGGAAAGCCTTCAGACGAGGATGCTTGGGGTTCGAGAAGAGCTCCTGCGGGGGCTCATCTTCCTGGATCCTGCCCTCATCGATGAAGATGACGCGGTTGGACACCTCGCGGGCGAAGCCCATCTCGTGGGTGACCACCAGCATGGTGATGCCGGTGTGGGCCAGCTCCTTCATCAGCTCCAGCACCTCGCCGACCATCTCAGGGTCGAGGGCGGAGGTGGGCTCGTCGAACAGGATGACATCCGGGTCCATGGCCAGAGCACGGGCAATGGCAATGCGCTGCTGCTGGCCGCCGGAAAGGCTCTTGGGGAACACATTGGCTTTATCGGACAGGCCGACACGGGCCAGCAGCTCCTCGGCACGCTTGGAAGCCTCCTCCTTGCTCTTGAGCTTGAGCAGCTCCGGGGCCAGGCAAAGGTTCTGCTTGACGGTCAGGTGGGGGAAGAGGTTGAAGTGCTGGAACACCATGCCCATCTTCTGGCGCACGGCATCGATGTGGGCATCATCCACCTCGATGCCCTCAAACTTGATGGAGCCGCCGGTGGGGATCTCCAGCCGGTTCAGGCAGCGCAGGAAGGTGGACTTGCCGCAGCCGGAGGGGCCGATCAGGCAGACCACATCGCCGCGGTAGATGTCGATGTCGATGCCCTTCAGGACATCCAGGGTGGGGGTGGGCTGCTTTGCGCCCTTTTTGGCCTCACCGCCGTAGGTCTTGGTCAGACCACGGACTTCCAGAATCTTTTCAGCATGATTAGCGGTCACCTTGCGCCATCCTCCTCTCAAACTTCGACAGCAGCCATGTAAAGAGCATGACTAAGACCAGATAGACCACTGCAACGCCCAACAGGGGGAACATGGCCTCGTAGGTACGGTTCATAATGCCCTGCGCCGCATACAGCAGCTCCTTGCCGCCGATAACGGTGATGAGCGAGGTATCCTTGAGCAGGACGATGAACTCGTTGCCCAGTGCAGGCAGCACCGCGCGGATGGCCTGCGGAATGACAATGACCACCATGGTGGTCATGTAGTTCAGGCCCAGGCTGCGGCCGGCTTCCATCTGGCCGGGGTCCACCGCCATCAGGCCGCCGCGGATGATCTCCGAGACGTAAGCGCCCGAGTTGATGCCCAGTGCCAGCGCACCAACCATGGTAAAGTTGCGGCTGTTGGAAAAGATGACCATGCTCATAATGAGCAACTGGACCATCATGGGGGTGCCGCGGATGATGGTGGTGTACACCTGACAGACGGCATTGAAGAAGCCCAGCACCGGGTTCCTGCGGCCGGGACGCTGCTGGTCGTGCGCAACACGCACCAGTGCCACCACACTGCCCAGCACCACGCCCAGTGCCAGCGCAATGGCGGTGACCAGCAGCGTAGTGCCCACGCCCTGGATGTACTGCACCCAGCGGTCGTTCAGGATGAACGCCTGATAGAATTTGAAGAACATTTCCTGCCCGAAGTCCAGCTTCGTGCCGCTGTTGAGCAGCTCTTTCAGCAGTTCGTATTGTGCGGCCATTCGCATCCTCGCTTTCTAAAATTGTTAGAATTTTGTAACCTGTTCTTTCCAAAAAAGGGGAGGTGCCCCAGATGGGGCCGCCTCCCCGTGATACAAGGTACAGCTGAATTATTCAGCGGTGATGTACTTGTCCACGATGGACTGCAGGGTGCCGTCAGCCTTCAGCTCTTCCAGAGCGGCATTGACAGCATCCTCCAGAGCGGAACCCTTTGCCAGACCGATGGCGTAATCCTCCTCGGCGTAGCTGGTGTCCAGAATGACCAGACCGGGGTTGGCGGCAACGAACTCCTTTGCAGGGGCATTGTCGATGACAACTGCATCGACCTGGCCATTGTTCAGAGCCTGCACAGCGGTCAGGCCGTCGTCGTATGCGACCACAGCGTCATCGCCGAAGTCATCAGAGCAGTAGATGTAGCCGGTGGTGCCGCGCTGGGTGCCGATCTTCTTGCCTGCCAGATCATCGGGAGAGGTGATATCAGAGCCCTCGGGAACGATGATGGACTGGATGCCGGTAGCGTAGCTGTCGGAGAAGTCCATCACAGCCTTGCGCTCGTCGGTCACGGTAACGCCAGCCATGACGATATCGGCCTTGCCCTGCTGCACGCTCAGCAGTGCTGCGTCGAAGTCCATATCATCGATCTGCAGCTCCAGGCCCAGCTTCTCAGCAATGGCCTTGGCGGTGTCGATGTCGATGCCCTCGAACTCACCGGCATCGGTGGTCATCTCGTACGGAGGGAAGGCAGCGTTGGTGGCCATGGTCAGCTTGCCAGCCTCAACGGTGGTCAGCTCAGCGGCAGCGCTGGTGGAAGCAGCCTCGGAAGAAGCTGCACTGCTTGCAGTGGAAGAAGCGGTGCTGGAGGCGGAACCGCCGCAGGCAGTCAGAGCCAGAGCGGCAGCGGTCAGACCAGCGGCAGCCAGAAAGCTGCGGCGATTGATCTTTTTCATATTCAAACACTCCTCTGTTGATTGTATAATTTTTCACTTTCCCGGCACGATGCGCTTCACCGTGTCATCAAGGAACAGGATTAGTATATGTTGTACAAATAAAAAAGTCAAGTGTTGTGCAAAAAATCGGAACAAATGAAACCCTTTTGAAAACATTTATACATACAGCGGCCCGTTCTTAATGTATATATACATTTTGCTTCTGTGTTTCTGTCATTCCGTTGTATTCTGCTAGTGAATCTTCCCACGGAACTTAATCCCGGACATTGACACCTTTTCCTTCTAATTGGTATAATCAGGCTGGAAGCATGGTAAAAGCAGCCAAGCTCAAACCGCGCTGCCCCGCCGGGATGCGGGGAGAAAGGATCCTTCTATGAAAAATCGTATCCTGAAAGCCCTGGCCTCCTTTGGTCTGTCCGTCTGTGTGCTGGCAGGCAGTTCTGTGGTCAGCATGGCCGAAGAAACCCCGGGCAAAACCGAGTGCAAGGAACACACCTGGAAGACCACGACAGAGTATAAGACTGAGTGTGTGGAGACCACCTTCCAGCATAAGCTCCCCGATGGCACCACCGAGACCCTTACACTTTGCCCCGAATGCGGCAAAGTAAAGAACAACACCCAGCTGACCAAGGTAAACGGTGTCTTCTCCAACTTTTCCAACCTGACTATTCACACCGGGACTCTGAAAAACGGTGAGCAGGTAATGACAGCAGCATTCTACTATCCCACTGTTATTGAACGGGTCATCTGCGAAAAGTGCGGCACCGTAAAGAGCGAGGAGGTCATCCCCGCCCGTGTGATGGCCCAGCCAGTCATTGCCAGCATCGAGGTACCCGCCAATACCGTTTCCGACTACAGCCTGATGCAAATCAATGCCGACGGTACCGAAACACCGGTCAGTGTTTCCTACAACACCGAGCTGAACAAGGCATATTTCCGTCTGGATGTCACCACCGGGGCCCAGCTGCTGCGGATGGTTCCCACCACCTGATTTTCCCGCATAACCAACGAGACCGCCCGGTGGGCGGTCTCGTTTTTGTTTTATCGGCGTTTCTGTGGCAGGGGGATGCCCAGCACCAGGGCAATGCCCACGGCCAGCGCCACGGCGATCTTGAAGGTGGAGATGCCGTTTGCCAGCGCCAGAGCGTTGTCGCCCTGAATGAAGTAGTAGGCGCTGTAATAGATGCCCGCACCGGGCACCAGCGGAAAGATGCCGGTGAGCAGGAACACCGTCACCGGTGCTCTGAGGGTCATCGCAAGGATGCGGGCCAGCAGCGTCAGCGGAATGACCGCCAGCAGCGAGGCTGCAAAGGCTTCCATCCCGAACAGCTCCGCGATCTCGTATACCAGCCACCCCACTGCGCCCACCAGCCCGCAGTAGGGCAGGGTGCGCCTGGGGCAGGCAAAGAGAATGGCAAAGCTCAGGGTGCCCGCCCCGGCCAGCAGGAACTGCAGGGCCAGACGGCCCAGCTGCTCCCCGGTGAAAAGAAGTTCTGTCATACCACGGCCACCCCCTTCAAAAAGGCATAGAGGCTCAGCACAAGGCCAGCGCCGATGGCGATGCTGGCCGCAATGAGCAGCGCGTCGATCATCCGGATGGTGCCGGACAGGTAATCGCCCTGCACAAAGTCCCGGATGCCCATGGTAAAGGCGATGCCGGGGGTCAGGATCATCAGGGTGCCGATGATGGCGTGACTGGCTTCAGTGCCCAGCAGGCTGCAACCCAGAATACAGCACAGGGTGATGAGGGCGGCGGTGGAGATGGTTCGGAACCCGCCCCCCACGCCGTGCCGCCCGCAGAACAACAGGTAGGCGTTGGCCGCAACACCGGCCGCAGCGGCGGCAAGCCCTGCTTTCAGGTCGCCGCCAAAGATTAGCGCAAAGCAGAACGCGCCGCCCATGCCCGCCGCAAGCTGCACCCAGTCCTTTGGAAAAGGGATGCACCTGGCCTGAGCCAGCCGGGTCTCGGCCTCATCGATGGTGTCCACTTCCCCGGACGCGATCTGACGGGAAAGCTGATTCACCGCCGCCACCCGCCCCAGGTGGGTGGTACGGGTAGGCACGTTGCGCACCTCGCTCATCTCCGCCGTGCCTGCGCTGGCAAAAATGCCGTTGGTCAGCACATAGACATGGAACTCCCGCAGGTGGAAGCTGGCCGCCATGATCTCCATGGTCTGCTCCACCCGGAACACCTCTGCCCCGTTCTCCAAAAGGGTCTGACCGGCCGCCATAATAAAATCCATGATGCGGCGGCGCTGTTCCCCGTCCGGATACAATTCCCTCTCTGCCATGCTGTGGTCTCCTTAAAATTGGCATAAAAAATGACCGCCTCAACGTTTCAGTGCCTGAGCGGTCATTTTTCTTGACGAATCTATTTGTAGTATAGTCAATCTCCGGCGGCTTGTCAAGCAGGCACGCCGTTTTTTCAGAACTTGAACAGGTTCACGATCCGCTGCCACAGGCGGGTGAAGAAGTTGCCTTCCTGCACATCGGCGGTGGTCTCGGCGGTAACATCCGCAGCGGCGACCGTCTCACCGGTCTTATAGATGAACTTCACGCTGCCGGAAGCATCCTCGGACTTACCGGCAAAGCTGGTGTAGTCCTCCAGACGGCTGGTCATCTCGTCCAGCACGGTCTTCAGGCCATGGATCTGCTCCTCGTCCAGAGCGCCGGTCAGCTTGGAGATGCCCTCCTCATTGAACTGGTTCAGGCCATCGTTCAGCCGGACCGTGCCATCGCTGAGCTGGCCTGCGCCATCATTCAGGGTAGTCACGCCGTCATACAGGGTCTTGGTGCCATCGGCCAGCTGGGCGGCACCGTCCTTTGCGGAGTGGGCACCGTCAGCAGCGGTGGCGACACCGTTAGTATACTGGTTGACACTGGACACGAAATACTGGATCTGCGCCAGGCTGTTCTTCAGGGCACGGACATCTGCGATATCCTGGCTGTTCTCAGCCTGATACTTCAGCTCGTCATGCACGGTCTGTTTTGCGCTGGCAGTGCTCAGGTCAAGCATGGCGCTGAACATGGAGGGGTCGTAGCTCTGCATCAGCCGCAGAGCAGCTTCCAGGTCGTGGTTGGTCTTGGTTGCGGAGAGATACAGGGCAATGTCCAGCTGGCTGTCCTTAAAGCTGGGCTCCTGCTCCCAGACGGTGCGCACCATCTTCTTGCGGGCAGCGGCCAGTGTCTTTTCGTTCATGGTCAGCACTTCGTCAATGACGGAAGCGTAGTTGTCCCAGGTCATGGGGGTGTCGATCAGGCCGCCCTCCATCAGGGTGCTGTTGGCGGAGGCCAGAACGCCATCGGCCACCTGCTGGGCACCGGCCTGCAGGGCGGCGTTATTGGAGCTCAGGGTATCCAGACCGTTGGTCAGCTGGCCCAGACCATCGTCCAGGGCAGAAGCACCGCTGTTCAGCTGAGAAGCGCCGTCCAGCAGGGCCAGGGTACCGTTGGCCAGCTGGGAAGCACCGTCCACCAGTTGGGCAGCACCATCCATCAGCTGGTTCATGGCATCGTTCAGCTGGCTGATACCATCGGTCAGTTCGTTGAGGCTGCTCAGGTCAAAGGCATTGGTGCCCAGCGCATCGGCGTTGGTGGCACAGGCCAGCATGACCTGCGGTGCGGTCAGGTTCTCAACATCGGCTTCCACGGTGACGCTGTCCTGCAGATAATCCTCCACAGTGGACAGGTCATCGGGCAGCAGGCCGTCCAGAGAATCCTTCACGCCGGGCAGGCAGACAAAAGCGGCCACGCTGCTCTTGGCGGCGGATTCCAGCATTCCGTGCTCGGCGCTCAGGTTGGTAGCATCCTGACCAAAGATCACGCCCACAGCAGTGATGAGCGGGGTGACAACGGTGCGCTCCTTGCCGTTGACGGTCACGGTGCCGGTCTCGTTGTTGGTCAGATCGACGGTCACGGTCAGGTGGCCGCTCTTGCCGACCAGGTTCTCAAGACTGTCGGTCACACCGTCCAGCGTATAGGTGACATTTGCGGTGATGGGCAGGGGCTTGTCGGTATTGCCCTTATAGTACACGTCGGTATCGTCGGTGTTCCAGACCAGCTTTTCGCCGTCCTGGGTGAACGCGGCATCGCTCTCGGTGTTCTGGATATCGGTCAGAGTGCTCTCATCGGTGACATTGGACAGGCCGGAAGCGCTGTACAGGTGCTCACTGACGGTGGTGGACTTGATGGAGCCGTCGGCGTTCATCACGGCGTAGACGGTCTCATCCTTGGAATAATCGGCCTTGGCGGCTGCAAAGGCGGGCAGGGTCATGCCTGCGGCGAGAGTCAGCGCCAGCGCCGCACTGGCGAAACGAAGCGATTTTTTCATGGTAATTACTCCTTATCAGACTTCTTGGCGTTGGAAGATTCAGGGACCAGCCAGTGCATGGTGGTGTGGCGGATGACCCAGTCCAGCAGCATCAGGGCAGCGGGCAGAACGACCAGAATGACAGCCATACTGATCAGTGCGCCGCGGGAGATGAGCCGGCAGATGCTCTGCAGCAGCTCCATCTTACTGATGGCGGCCACGCCGACGGTTGCGGCAAAGAAGGTCAGGCCGCTGGTCAGGATGGACTGGCTGCAGTGCTCCAGCGACTGCTGGGCAGCTTCCTGCGGGGTGCGGCCATAGCTGCGCTCCTCGTGATAACGGGTGGTCATCAGGATGGAGTAGTCCACAGTCGCGCCCAGCTGGATGGTGCCGATGACGATGCTGGCGATGAAGGGCAGCTGGGTACCGGTGAAGTACGGGATGCCCATATTGATGGAGATGGCGGCCTCGATGCTGGCAACCAGCAGCACAGGGATGGACAGGCTCCGGAAGGAGATCAGGATGATGGCAGCGACTGCCATGATCGACCAGACGTTGACGTTCTTGAAGTCCACGTCCGCAACCTCGATCAGATCCTTGGTCATGGCACCCTCGCCGGTGATGACACCGTTGGGGTCAACCGCCTTGATGAGGTCATTCATCTCGGTCAGCTGGTTGTTGATGGCATCGGTGCCGGTCTTATAGGAGCTGTTGGCCAGAATGAGCTTGTAGCCGCCGGACTGCAGGATCTCGGTCACGCTGTCGGGCAGCAGTTCGGTCTGGAAGCCAGGGCCGGTGATGGAATCCAGGCTCACCACCTGGGTGATGCCGTCCACATCCTTGAGCTCATCGCAGAGGTCAGACACCTGCGTTGCGGTCAGGTCCTCATCCACCAGAATAAAGTGGGAGGTGGTCATGCCAAAGTCCTCGCCCAGCTTGTTGGTGCCAACGATACCGGTCAGGTCCTGGGGCAGCGAGTCGAACAGGGTGTAGTAGACCTCGGTCTTTTGCTGGGCCACCACAAAGGGCACCAGCAGCACAAGAAAGACGGCCACGATGGGCATTGCGTGCTTGGAAACAAAGTAGCTGAGCTTGGTCAGCTTGGGCACGATGGTGCGGTGCTTGTACTTTTCGACCTGCTGATCAAAGGTCAGGATCAAAGCAGGCAGGATGACGATGGTGCAGATGACACCCAGCGCCACACCCTTTGCCATAACAACACCGATATCGCGGCCCAGCGTCAGGCGCATGGCGCACAGTGCCAGGAAGCCCGCAATGGTGGTCAGGGAGGAAGCGGTGATGGAGGTCATGGTCTTGCAGATGGCGGTTACCATGGCTTCCTCGTTGGAGGAGCGGAGTTCCTTTTCCTCCTGATAACGGTGGAGCAGGAAGATGGAGAAGTCCATCGTCACGCCCAACTGCAGCACCGTGGAAAGCGCCTGGGTGATGTAGCTGATCTGACCCAGGAAGATGTTGGTGCCAAAGTTGTATGCAATGGGGAACAGCAGGCCCAGCATGAACAGTACGGGCGTGATGGTGCTCTCCAGCGAGAGGAACAGCACCAGCATACTGGCACCCACAGCGCACAGGATGTACAGCGGCATCTCTTCATTGATCAGTGCCTTGGTATCCTGCAAGATGACGCTCATGCCGCCAAAGTAGCAGTCGTGCCGCAGCACCTGTTTGATCTGCTGGACGGCGTTCATCGTCTCGTCGCTGGCGCTGGGCGCATCAAACCGGACGATGAGCATGGTGGAATCGTTTTTGCCGAACATGAACTGCTGGACATCCGCGGGCAGCATCTCGGTGGGGATGCTGGGGTCGATGACATCGCTGAGCCAGAAGGTCTGTGTGACACCGGGCACCGCATCAATGTCCTTCTTCATGGCGATCAGTTCATTGGTAGGCAGGCCTTCCACCGTGATCATACCGGTGGAGGCCAGATGGAAGTCGTCCTCAAGCGCTACCTCGCCGATCATGGAGTCGAGCTCCTGCGGCAGATAGGTCAGGACATCATAGTTGATGCGGGTAGCAACCGCGCCGATTGCGGAAGGGATCAACAGCAGGACCGCTACTGTTAAGATCAGCTTGCGCAGACGCACGATGCTCTGTGCGATCTTTTTCATGGGAACCCTCCATACGAAAGTTGATTGGATCTGCCCCAAAAATGACCCTCGGTCATTTCTGAGCAAGCACTATTATAACCAATCGACGCAAGGTGTCAAGATAAAAAATGACCAAAAGTCAGTTTTCTTATCACAAAGCAAAAATTGTATAGCTTGTCCGGGGGCTTTTGCTCTTGCGCTCTTCCCTTCTCCCTGCTAAAATATTGTTTACACGACAAAACAACGTCAGAAAAGAGGATGCAGCAAGCTATGAGCACCGTGGAAGGAAAGAAACAGGAAAAGCGCCGCGCGCTTCTGGATGCAGCTTACGAGCTGTTTCTGGAGCGGGGCACCTCCAAGACCAGCGTGGAGGATATCACCTCCCGCGCCAAGGTGGGCAAGGGCACATTCTACCTCTATTTTGCCGATAAGGGTTCGGTCACGCAGGCCCTGCTGGCCCGGGTGAGCTACCAGCTGCTGGACAACGCCTGTGCCGCTGCCGAACAGCACGCCGCCGAGCTTACCAGCTTCCCCGACCAGATGATCTTTGTCATTGACCATATCATCGAAGCCCTGCGCGCGGACACCCTGATGCTCCGCTTCCTGGAGCGCAGCTTTGTCTGGCCCGGGCTGGATCAGATCGAAGCCAGCGGGGAGGCCGAGCCGCTGATGCGCAAGGTCCTCCAGATCGTGATGTGCAGCCCCGAGATGGCGGGCCGCACCGAGCGGGAGATCTACCAGCGCATCACCGCCCTGGGCAGCATGTGCATATCGGTGTGCTACACCTCTGTATTGGAGGGCAAACCCGACAACATCGACAACATGAAGCCCATCCTCTACGATATCATCCGCCGGGCGCTCTGAGCACCTCTCCCCTGCCAGCCCTCGCAAAGGGGCCTTTGCGCCAATCCTCCGGGGCAAAAAACGGAAAAGGCAGACTTTTTTCAAAAAAGCCCTTGCAATTGCGCGAAAAATGTGGTATCATACTCAAGTCGATACGACATCTGGACGGTTAGCTCAGCTGGTAGAGCATCTGCTTGACGTGCAGGAGGTCACAGGTTCGAGTCCTGTACCGTCCACCATACAGTTCGTACCCGAACCCGATTCTTTATGAAAAAGGGTTCGGGTACGTTTTTTTGTTTACAAGAGGTTCTGCGGAGGGAGTATGCAGAACGGTAAGCAGGAACGAGTAAAGGCAGGATATCATCATGGCGATGGTATCCTGCCTTTTGTGTTACAAGGATATTCTGGGGGCGATTGCTGCGCACAAAGCGCCTTAAGCCCCTGCGTTTGCTTCGGTCAGCACAAAGGTCAGCTCCGCTGTGGCGGCGCACTTGCCATCCACATAAGCGGATGCCTTCCCGATGCCCACTGGGCCGCGCTGTTCCACCAGCTCACAATGGAGCGTAAGAACATCCCCTGGGGTGACCTGTTTGCGGAAGCGGGCATTTTTGATGCCGCCGAAGAGGGCCAGCTTGCCTTTGTTTTCGGGAACGCTCAGCGCCGCCACGGCTCCGGTCTGGGCCAGTGCTTCCAGGATCAGCACCCCCGGCATGACCGGCTGGCCCGGGAAGTGACCGCAGAAGAATTCTTCATTGCGGGATACGCACTTGCGGCCAATGGCCCACTGCCCCGGCTCGTAGTCCAGGATGCGGTCCACGAGGGCAAAGGGGTAGCGGTGGGGCAGAAGGGCTGCGATCTGCTCACTGTTCAGAGCGTTTGCGTTCTCCCGCACGGTGCGCGGTTCTGCCATGGCTCAGCCCTCCCATCTGCGCAGGGCGATGCAGGCGTTGTGCCCGCCAAAGCCCAGGCTGTTGCTCAGTGCGTAGGTCATGGCCTGTGCACGGCCTGCATTGGGCACATAGTCCAGATCGCATTCCGGATCAGGCTGCTCGTAGTGGATGGTGGGTGGGGCAAACTGGTCTCGCAGGGCCAGTGCCGTGAACACGGCCTCGATGCCGCCCGCACCGCCCAGCAGATGGCCGGTCATGCTCTTGGTGCTGACCACGGTCAGCTGCTTTGCGTGTTCGCCGAACACGGCATGGATGGCAGCCGTCTCGCAGGCATCGTTCATGTGGGTGCCGGTGCCGTGGGCGTTGATGTGATCCACCTGCTCCGGGGCAATGCCTGCATCGGCCAGTGTCAGCTTCATGCAGTCGATGGCACCTGTGCCGCCGGGAGCCGGTGCAGTAAAGTGGTAGGCATCGCAGTTGGCACCATAGCCCACCACCTCGGCGTAGATATGCGCACCGCGTGCCCGGGCGTGCTCCAGCTCTTCCAGAACCAGCACACCGCTGCCCTCGCCCATCACGAAGCCGCCGCGGCGGGCATCAAAGGGCAGGCTGGCGGCATCCGGGTCGGTGGCGGTGGAAAGCGCCTTCATGCTGGTAAAACCGCCGATGCCCAGCGGGCTGATGCAGCTTTCGGCACCGCCGCAGACCATGGCAGTCTCGTAACCGTCCCGGATGCGGTGGAAGGCATCGCCCACAGCATTGGTGCCGCCGGCGCAGGCCGTAACCGGGCAGGTGCACATGCCCTTCAGGCCAAAGCGGATGGCCACCTGTGCCGCCGCCATGTTGGCAATGGACATAGGCACAAAGTAGGGGCTGACCTTCTCCATGCCTTTCTCTTCCCCGCGGGTGTGCTGCTCCTCGATGGTGGGGAGGCCGCCAATGCCGCTGGAAAGGACCACACCGATGCTTTTGGCCTCTGCTTCCGTGTTCAGGCCGCTGTCGGCAATGGCCTCGGCTGCAGCAACCAGTGCCAGCAGGGTGAAGCGGGCCATCTTGCGGGCTTCCTTTTTGTCCACAACGGTCTCGGGGTCAAAGTTTTTCACTTCACCGGCCAGCTTGCACTTGAAATCGGTGGTATCAAACTGGGTGATGGGGCCAATGCCGCACCGGCCTGCCTTTGCGGCAGCCCAGCTGTCGGCAGCAGTGTTGCCCAGCGGGTTCACGGTGCCCAGACCGGTGATCACGACTCTGCGTTTTTCCATAGAGAATTTCTCCTTTTACATTGCCATGCCGCCGTCCACACAGAGCACCTGCCCGGTGAGATAGCTGCTTTGTTCTGCGGCAAAAAACGCCACAGCGTTTGCCACGTCCTCCGGCTGGCCTGCGCGGCCTGCCGGGATGTCCTTTGCCATTTCGGTGCGGACAGCCTCCGGCAGGGCGGCGGTCATATCAGTTTCAATAAAGCCGGGCGCAACAGCGTTTACTGTCACATTGCGGCTGGCCAGCTCCCGGGCCAGGCTTTTGGTCAGGCCGATGAGCCCGGCCTTGCTGGCGGCGTAATTCGTCTGGCCTGCATTGCCCCGCAGGGCAACGACGCTGCTCAGATTGATGATCCGGCCCCAGCGCTGGCGCACCATCCGGCGGGCCGCTTCCTTGCAGCAGAGGAACGCACCCTTGAGGTTTGCGTCCAGCACAGCATCAAAGTCTGCTTCGGACATGCGCAGGATCAGGTTGTCCCGGGTGATGCCTGCATTGTTCACAAGGATATCCACCCGGCCAAAGGCGTTCACCGCATCCTCAAAGAGCTTTTTGCAGCCCTCGGCGGTGGAAACATCGGCCTGCACGGCCACAGCCTGCGCGCCTTCGGTCCTGCAGAGAGACACGGTCTCGGCGGCGGCCGCTTCGCCGTGGCAGTAGTTGACCACCACATGGCAGCCCTGCCGGGCAAGCTGTACGCACACGGCCCGGCCGATTCCCCGGCTTCCGCCGGTCACAACGGCGGTACGGATGATGGTTTCTTCGTTCATTGTTCTTCCTTCCATGCGTTCAGAACGGTGTCCAGCTGCGCCGGGGTCTCCACCGACACACAAGTCACACCGGGCAGAGTCTTTTTCACAAAGCCAGAGAGCGCATTGCCGGGGCCGACCTCCAGAATGTGATCCACACCCAGCTCACCCAGACGGTGCAGGGTGTCCTCCATGTAGACACTGCTCTGCACCTGCCGGACCAGCAGGGCCGGGATGCTGTCGCTCTCGGCTTTTTCACGGCCCAGGCAGTTGAACAGCACCGGAACGCTCATTTCGCCAAAGGGTTCGACGGCAAAGCGCTTTGCCAGGGCATCCCCGGCGGGAGCCATCAGACGGGTGTGGAACGGTCCGCTCACCTTGAGCGGGATGCACCGGCGGGCACCGGCCTGCTTTGCAAGCTCCGCGGCCTTGTCCACTGCGGCCTTTTCGCCGCCAATGACCAGCTGGCCCGGGCAATTGTAGTTGCAGATCTGCACACAGCCCAGCGCGGATGCCTGCTCACAGCATTCTGCAAGGGGGACCCGGTCGAGGTTCAGCACTGCGGTCATGCCGCAGTCGATGCCGCTGGCCGCGTCGGCCATGGCTTTGCCGCGGTAGGCTGCCAGCTCAATGGCCTGCTTGGCGGTGAATACACCGGCGGCTTCCAGCGCGGAATATTCGCCCAGAGAGAGACCGGCCACATAAGCGGGCTTGACCCCCTGCTCGGCCAGAACGGCGGATACGCCGCAGGCAAAGGCCACCATGCAGGGCTGGGTATATTCGGTCTGATTCAGAACGCCGTCCGGGTCGTCGAAGCAGACGCGGTGCAGATCAAACGGAAGGTCTGCAGCGTCGAACGCGGCACGGAAAGCGGAAGATGCTTCGTAAAATTCTTTGCCCATGCCGGGGTGCTGGGCACCCTGGCCGGCATACAAAACAGCAAGCTTCATCGGTTTTGCCTCCATTCGGTCACAAGTTCATCCATCAGCTCACGGACAGTGTACATCCGGTCCAGCCTGCCCACATTGGCCCCGCAGAAGAAAAGTCCTTCCTCCAGGTTGCCCTTGACCGCTTCGATCAGTGCATGGGTGATGCAGTAGGGCACCTTGGCGGGGTCGCAGGTCTTCAGGCAGCGGGCACAGTGCCGGGGCGGGAAGCGTCTGCCCTCCGCAATGGCCTGCACCAGCGGCGTGTTCAGCGCCCGGCCCGGCATCCCGACCGGGCTGTGGATGATGCGCACATCCTCAGAACCTGCATTCAGCAGAACGTCCTTGTACCCCTGGGATGCATCGCACTCGTAGGTGGTGATAAAGCGGGTGGCAAGCTGAACGCCTGCGGCACCCAGTCTGGTAAAGTGAGCCAGATCGGCCCCGGTGTACACGCCGCCCGCCACAAACACGGGGATGCTGTGGCCGAACTGCGCCTCATAGGGCTTTACCTCGGCCAGCACCTCCGGCAGGATCTCATCCAGCGTCTGGCAGGTTCCGGAGAACAGGTCCTGCTCCGCAAAGCCGAGATGACCGCCTGCCTTGTAGCCTTCAATGACCACAAAATCAGCGGTGCGGCCGAACTCCTTGGCCCAGCGGCGCAGGATGAGCTTTGCCGCCCGCCCGCTGGAAACGATGGGCGCGATGGCGACCTCCATCGTGTTCACAAGGCCGGGCAGCTCCAGCGGCAGACCAGCGCCGGACACCACAGCGTCCACGCCCGCTTCCACAGCGGTGCGGATGGCGGCGGCATAGTCCTGCGTGGCCACCATTGCATTGATGGCCACCATACCGGCACCGTTTGCGATCTGCTTTGCTTTCCGGATCTCAGCGGTCAGGGCGCGGTGGTTGGCGCTGGCCGGGTCACGGGCAAAGTCCGGCTCCCGGTAGCCTGCATCGGCGGTGGAGATGCACCCCATGCCGCCGCAGGCCGCCACGGCACCGGCCAGCCCGCCCAGAGAAACGCCCACGCCCATGCCGCCCTGCAGGATGGGCACAGACAGAGCTTTCTTTCCGAGCGTCAGCATTCCTCGCTCAGCGCGTGGATACGCTGCCTCCCGCCGTTCCACAGGTCATCCAGAATGTCCGCCACAGGGCGTACCTCGTGGAGCATTCCGGCTACCTGACCGGCCATCAGACTGCCGGTGGAGGTGTCGCCTTCAAACACGGCCCGGCGCAGACTGCCCAGGGTATATTTTTCCAGCTCCATCTTATCGGCACCAGCCTTTTCCTGCCGGACATATTCACGGCTCATCCGGTTTTTCAGCACCCGGACCGGGGAACCGCCGATGCGTCCGGTCACGATGGTGTCGCTGTCCTTGGCATTGAGCAGGGCAGCCTTGTAGTTTTCGTGGATGGGGCACTCCTCGCTCACCAGCAGGCAGGTGCCCACCTGCACGCCGCAGGCACCCAGCGCCAGGGCTGCTGCCAGCTGACGGCCATCGGCAATGCCGCCCGCCGCAATGACGGGCAGATCCACTGCGTCCACCACCTGCGGCACCAGCGCCATGGTGGCCATCTCGCCCACATGGCCGCCGCTCTCGGTTCCTTCGGCGATCACGGCATCGATGCCCAGCTTCTCCAGATGCTTTGCCAGCACGGCGGCAGCCACCACGGGAATCACCTTGATGCCCGCCGCTTTCCACATGGGAACATATTTGCCCGGGTTGCCTGCGCCGGTGGTAACCACCTGCACGCCTTCTTCCACAACGATCTGGGCAAACTCATCTGCCTGCGGGTGCATCAGCATGATGTTCACGCCAAAGGGCTTGTCTGTGAGCTGCTTGCACCGGCGGATATTTTCACGCAGGGTGTCGGCATTCATGCCGCCCGCACCGATGATGCCCAGTGCACCTGCATTGGAGCAGGCTGCGGCAAACTCACCGGTGGCAATGTTTGCCATGCCGCCCTGGATGATGGGGTATTTTGTGCCTAAAATTTCATTTAAAAGTTTCATAGTTTTATCCTATCGGTAAGCGTCCTCGCCCTCTCAGTCTCGCTCTGCTCGACAGCTCTCCCAAGGGGAGAGCCCTTGGCAGTACGGTAAACTTTTCGGTTTTGCCAAAGGCTCCCACTTTGGGGGAGCTGTCACCGAAGGTGACTGAGAGGGCGAGCCCGTTTGCCGAACATGATTTTTACTCTTTGTATTGAAAAATCGCGCCGCCCCAGGTCAGGCCGCCGCCAAAGCCGATGCAGGCCAGCGGTCTGCCCGGGGTCAGCTGCCCGCTCTCGGCCAGCTCGTTGAGGGCGACCGGAATGCTGGCGGCGCTGGTGTTGCCGTGGCGATCCATGTTCTTATAAAATTTTGCCGGGTCGGCCTGCAGGGCCTTGATGCAGTGGTCGATGATGCGGCTGTTGGCCTGATGGCAGACCACCCACGACAGATCCTCGAGGGTCAGCCGGGTCTCGTCCAGCACCGTGTGCAGGCACTTGGGCAGGGCATCCACCGCAAAGCGGAACACCGCCTTGCCGTCCATGGTAATGGGGGCAGAGCCTTCCCGGCTCGGCCCGCCCGCATGGAGGACATCACTGCCGCGTGCCCCCAGCGTCAACGCAAAGGGGGTATCTGCCAGCCGGAAAATGGCGGCTCCGGCCCCGTCGCCGAACAGCACGCAGGTGGAGCGGTCGGTGGGGTCCATCAGGCGGGAAAGCGCTTCGCACCCGATGACGAGGGCATACTGCCCGCCCAGAGTCGTCAGCATTCCCCGCGCCACGGCCATGCCATAGAGAAAACCGGAACAGGCCGCGTTGATGTCCAGCGCGGGCCGGTTTTCGGGCAGGCCCAGCGCCGCCTGTACCTGACAGGCCACGCTGGGGGTGGCATCCGGGGCAGAAAGGGTCGCGCAGACACAGCAGGCAATGTCCGCCGGGGCAAGACCGCTGCGGTCAAGGGCCTGCCGCGCGGCCGCAATGGCCAGCGTGGCGGCAGATTCGTCCTCGGTACACCAGTGCCGGGTGCGGATGCCGGTGCGGCTGGTGATCCATGCGTCACTGGTATCCACCATGCGGCTCAGCGCGTCATTGGTGATCGTCCGTCCGGGAAGTGCCCCGCCGGTGGCGATCAGCTGTAAACCATTCATGCGTTCCTCGTTTCTCCGATCTGGCGGTACTTTTTATAGCGCTGATCGGCCAGCTGCCGGTCGCTCATGCGGCACAATTCTTTCAGGTGGGCGCGCAGAGCGGCATCCATGCGCTCAAACAGGGCCGCGTGGCAGCGCTGGGCACCGCCCACCGGCTCCGGGATCACTTCTTCCACGATGCCGCCGCGGTACAGATCCTGCGCCGTCAGCTTCATCATCTCACAGGCCTCGCCGCTGCGGGAGGAGTCCTTCCACAGGATGCTGGCAAAGCCCTCGGGACTCAACACCGAGTAGACCGCATTTTCCAGCATGAGGATGTGGTTGGCCACACCCAGTGCCAGCGCGCCGCCGGAGGAACCCTCGCCGGTGACCACGGCGATGACCGGCACCGTCAGGCCGCTCATCTCCATCAGATTCCGGGCAATGGCCTCGCCCTGCCCCCGCTCCTCGGCATCCTTGCCGGGGTAAGCGCCCGGCGTGTCGATAAAGGTGATGATGGGACGGCCGAATTTTTCAGCCTGCTTCATCAGGCGCAGAGCCTTGCGGTAACCCTCCGGCCCCGGCATTCCAAAGTTGCAGGCCAGATTTTCCTCCAGCGTGGAGCCCTTGCGGTGGCCGATGACCGTCACCGGCATCCCGTGGAAACGGGCCACGCCGCCCAGAATGGCCGCGTCCTCCTTGCACTGCCGGTCGCCGCGCTGCTCAAAGAAATCCGTGAACAGGGCAGAGATCGTCTCGTCGATGTGCGGACGCTCCGGGTGACGGGCCAGAAAGACCCGATCCTCGGCGGTCAGCGGGCCGCAGGAGCGCAGGATCTCGTCCTCTTCCACCGCCAGCTCTGCCAGTTCGGATGCATGGGCGGTGATGGCCTCCATGTCACTGCCGCTGCCCTTCAGCGCGGCGATCTGTGCGTCCAGCGGGGCCAGCTGCTCCAAAATATCTTTTATCATTCGTGTCTCCCTCCGGCATGAAGCTGCAGGACCTGGATCAGCGTATCCCGCAGCTGACTGCGGGGCACCACCTGATCCACAAAGCCGTGTTCCATCTGGAATTCGCTGCGCTGGAACCCGGCGGGCAGTTTTTCACCGATGGTCTGCTCAATGACACGGGGGCCGGCAAAGCCGATGAGTGCCCCCGGTTCGGCCAGCATGATATCGCCCAGGCTTGCAAAGCTGGCGGTCACGCCGCCGGTGGTGGGGTGGGTCAGCACACTGACGTACAGCCCGCCCTTTGCCGAAAAGCGCTGGATGGCGGCGCTGGTCTTGGCCATCTGCATCAGGCTGAAAATGCCCTCCTGCATCCGCGCGCCGCCGCTGGCCGAAAAGATGACCAGAGGCAGGCGCTTGGCAGTGGCGTACTCCACGGCGCGGGTGATCTTCTCGCCCACAGCCGTGCTCATGCTGCCCATAAAGAACCGGCTGTCCAGCACGGCTGCCACACAGGCCACGCCGCCAATGCGGCCGACGGCGGTGACAGCAGCCTCGTGCAGGCCGGTCTTGTTCTGGGCGGCGGCAAGCTTTTCCCCGTATCCGGGGAAGTTCAGCACATCCTGCGGATCAAGGTCAGCGTCCAGTTCCCGGAAGCTGCCGTGATCCAGCACCAGACTGAGCCGGTAATACCCGCCAATGGGCATGTGATAGCCGCAGTTGGGGCAGACATACAGGCTTTTGCCCCACAGGGTGCGGGCAGCGCGGCGGCCGCACTGCTTGCACTCCACAAACTGCGGCTCGTGCCAGACGGCTCCGGCATCCCGCTTGGCTTTCAGCTGGAAAGTGCGCTCCCGCATCCGGTTGGGGAGCAGATCTCGGATATCATTCATCGCATGTTTCCTCAGATATGTGCGGTGATGTAGTTGTAGATGTCACCCACGGTCTTGAGCTTTGCCAGCTCCTCGTCCGGGATGGACACACCGCAGGCATCCTCCAGCGCCATGTTCAGCTCCACGGCATCCAGGCTGTCGGCCTCCAGATCCTCGGTCAGGCTGGCCTCCATGGTCACCTTGTCCTCCTCGCAGTTCAGGGTGTCAACAACGATCTTCTTCATTTCTTCAAACGTCATGGTAATATTCTCCTTTGATTGACTTGTATTTTTATTATCTAAAAAGTTTGAGGTTTCTTGCGAACACGACCATTATATCTGAATCGTCGGATAAGTCAAGAATAATAGCTAAAATATTTTAACTTTTACAATTCTGACACACTTTCCTCCACAGGGGCAGTTCCTCTTTTCCATTGCCCTTTTTCCCCAAACGTGCTAATATGGGTTCAGCACTCAGACAAGAAGGAACGAAAGGATGGATCCCATGAAATTCAGCGAAATGAGTTATACCCGCCCGGACATTGATGCCCTGCTGGGCCAGTGCAAGGCACTGGCCGCCAAGGCCGCCGGGGCCGCCAGCGGCGAGGAGCTGGTGAATGTTTACTACGAGCAGAGCCGCGCCTTTGCCGATTACAGCACCGCCGCACAGCTGGCAAGCATCCACTACACCTGCGACACCCGTGACGCTTATTGGAAGGCCGAGCAGGACTTCTTTGATGCCAACGGTCCCGCCGTGGAGAACGCACGGGTGGAGATCAGCCGGGCATTTCTGGCCAACGCCCATGTGGACGCGCTGACCGAAGCCTTTGGCACCACCTGCGTGGCCGGTATGAAGAATGCCGTGCTGGGCATGGATGACCGCACCGTGGAGCTGCAGAAGGAGTACAACGCCCTTGTCAGCCAGTACCAGCAGGTGTACGGCGGCGCACTGGTCGAGTTTGACGGCAAGCAGCTGACCATTCCCCAGCTGGGCCCCTATAAGGAGAACCTGGACCCTGCCGTCCGCCGCGCCGCCTACGAGGCCGAGGCCGCGTATTTCGATGCCCACCGTGACGAGCTGGACGGCCTGTACACTAAGATCGTCAAGAACCTGAACGCACAGGCGCAGATCCTGGGCTACCACGATTACAGCGAGCTTTCCTATGTACGGATGAACCGCATCGGCTACGGCCCTGCCGAGATCCGGAAGTTCCGCGACCAGGTGGCCAGCGATGTGGTGCCTGAGCTGAAAAAGGTGATCGAGCTGCGCTGCAAGCGCACCGGCATCTCCCACCTGACCTTCTCCGACCTGCCTGTGGCGTTTCAGGACGGCAACCCCTCTCCCATCCCCGGCTACGATGCCCGGATGGCCGCTGCCCGCACCATGTACCATGAGTTGAGCCCCGAGACCGCAGAATTCATTGACTTCATGCAGGACAATGAGCTGTTCGACGTGGAGAGCCGCCCCGGCAAGATGTCCGGCGGCTATATGACCAGCCTGCCCACCTACAAGGCCCCCTTTATCTTTGCCAACTGGAACAACACCTCCGCAGACGTGGACGTGCTGACCCACGAGTGCGGCCACGCCTTTGAGGGCTATGTGGCCGAGCGTGACCCCAAGGTCCCCGCAGACCTCGAGTGCCCCGGCATGGAGAGCGCCGAGATCCATTCCATGGCCATGGAGTTCCTGACGGCTCCCTGGCACCATCTGCTCTTTGGCAAGGACACTGAGAAATACGCCCTGCTCCACGCCGAGGACAGCTTCCTCTTCCTGGCCTATGGCTGCATCGTGGACGAGTTCCAGCACAGGATGTACC
The DNA here is from genome assembly GCF_017377595.1 of Faecalibacterium sp. Marseille-Q0746. Lineage (NCBI taxonomy): Bacteria > Bacillati > Bacillota > Clostridia > Eubacteriales > Oscillospiraceae > Faecalibacterium > Faecalibacterium sp. Marseille-Q0746. Next base: position 60,001 of record NZ_JAFREI010000018.1, read on the forward strand.
AGAACCCCGACCTCACCCCGGACGAGCGCAACGCCGTCTGGCTGGAACTGGAGCACAAGTACCGCCCCTGGATCGATTTCGACAACCTGCCCTTCTATGGCCGCGGTGCCGGCTGGCAGCGCCAGCTCCACATCTATGAGTGCCCCTTCTACTATATTGATTACTGCCTGTCCACCATGGCAGCACTACAGTTTTTCCTGCTGAGCCTCAAGGACCACAAGGATGCCTGGGAGCGCTACCTCAAGCTGGTGCGCCGTGCCGGTCTGGCCAGCTACACAGAGCTGATGCAGACCGCCGGGCTGAAGGTTCCCTTTGAGGATGGCTCGATCAAGGCCATCGCCCAGCAGATGGGCCAGTGGATCGCAGAGCATCAGGTGTAAGGCTTAACCCCCCAGGCTCGCATTCGCTCGCCAGCCCCCCTAGTAGTGGGGCCTTTGGCATATAGGAAAACTCGCAGAGCTTTCCGTAACGCCAGGGCCGCCCCTATTAGGGGCGGTGGCAATGCGAAGCATTGACGGTGGGGTTTACCTCTTGCCAAACCCGCTCTTTTCTATTATTATAGAACCAACAAGATCCCATTGCGGGGTGTGAAAAGGAGCGGTATTGCAATATGGCAGAACAAAAGATCAAGGGTGTCAAAAAGTTTTTTGAGGAGTTCAAGGCCTTTGCCATGCGCGGCAACGTGCTGGATATGGCAGTTGGTGTGGTCGTCGGCTCGGCATTCACGGCAATCGTGAATTCTCTGGTGGGTGATGTCATCAATCCGCTGATCGGTCTGTTCTTCAACAACGATTTCTCTGAGGTTGTTGTCAAGATCGGCGATGTTGATCTGAAGATCGGCTCTTTCATCAGTGCGATCATCAATTTCCTGATCGTTGCCTTTGTGCTGTTCCTGGTGCTGAAGGCCTTCAACGCCGTGTTCAACAAGAAGAAGGAAGAGGCCGAGGAAGCTCCTGCGGAGCCGACCACCAAGGTCTGCCCCTACTGCCAGAGCGAGATCTCCATCAAGGCCGTGCGCTGCCCCCAGTGCACCTCCAAGCTGGAAGGCTTCCCTGAGATCAACGACTGAGTTCCCTGAAAAGCACAGCGCCCCCGTTCACTGTAAGATCGCAGTGAGCGGGGGCGCTTTCTTGTGAATAGGAGGTCGATTTTATCGCAAATACAGACTATGGGAATATACGGAGCGGCACAAACTCCATAACTGGAAAGAAAAAATTCCATAAAACGCCAAAAAGCCCTCGGATAAGTCATACCTATACAAGAAAGTTTGAACTTTTCGTGAATTTTCTGTGTTTCGACCATGGACAGGTGGGAACAGTTCTGCTACAATGAGAGCTGTTCTTTCCGCCGGTTCCCACGCGGCGGTTTTTATTTTTACTATAACACAGGAGGAACTTTCATGTTAGAAAAGATCTTTCACCTGAAAGAAAACCACACCGATGTCAAGACCGAACTCATGGCGGGTGTCACCACCTTTATGACGATGGCCTACATCCTTGCGGTCAACCCCAGCATCCTGTCCGCTTCGGGCATGGATGCCAATGCGGTCCTGATCGCCACCTCGCTGGCATCGTTCGTTGGCACTGCCCTGATGGCTCTGCTGGCCAACTATCCGTTCGCTCTGGCTCCTGGCATGGGCCTGAACGCCTACTTCTCCTACACGGTCGTCCTGACCATGGGTTACAGCTGGCAGCTGGCCCTGATGGCCGTTTTTGTGGAGGGCATCATCTTCATCGTGCTGAGCCTGTCCAATGTGCGTGAGGCCATCTTCAACGCCATCCCCATGACCCTGAAGAGCGCTGTCAGCGTGGGCATCGGCCTGTTCGTTGCATTCGTCGGCCTGCAGAACGCAAAGCTGATCGTGAACAGCGATTCCACCCTTGTTACCTATCAGCACTTCAAGGGCGAGACCTTCCATAGCATCGGCGTGGGTGCGATCCTCACGCTGGTGGGCGTGCTCATCACCGCCATCCTGCTGGTCAAGAAGGTCAAGGGCGGCATCCTGTACGGCATCCTCATCACCTGGGTGCTGGGCATCCTCTGCGAACTGACCGGCATCTACATCCCCAACCCCGATGCCGGCATGTACAGCGTCATCCCCACCAGCTTCATCAGCTTCGATTTCTCTGCTCTGGGCAAGACCTTTGGTCAGGTGTTCAAGACCGATTTCTCCGGCGTGGGCATCCTGAACTTCTTCGCCGTGATGTTCTCCTTCCTCTTCGTTGACCTGTTTGATACCCTGGGCACCCTGATCGGTGTTGCTTCCAAGGCCGACATGCTGGATGAGGAGGGCAAGCTGCCCAACATCAAGGGCGCGCTGATGGCCGACTCCATCGCCACCTGCGCCGGTGCCGTGCTGGGCACCTCCACCACCACCACCTTCGTCGAGAGCGCTTCCGGCGTGACCGAGGGCGGCCGTACCGGCCTGACCTCCATGACCACCGGTGTGCTGTTCCTGCTGGCCGTGGTGTTCAGCCCCCTGTTCCTGACCATCCCCAGCTTTGCGACCGCTCCGGCCCTGATCATCGTAGGCTTCTACATGATGGGTTCTGCCCTGAAGATCGAGTTCGACGATCCTGCTGAGGGCATTCCCGCATTCCTGACCATTCTGGCAATGCCCACTGCATACAGCATCTCTGAGGGCATCGCCATCGGTGTCATCTCCTGGACCCTGTTGAATGTCATCACCGGCAAGGCCAAGGAGAAGAAGATCAGCCCCCTGATGTATGTGCTGACCGTTCTGTTCATCCTGAAATACGTCCTGCTGTAACAGGCATTTGCAGCAAACAGAAAGCCCCGGCTCCGGCCGGGGCTTTCGTGCGTTTATTGGTTCCTGCGCGGGTGGGGCGGGCAGGGTTCAGCCGCCGAACAGCCCGAAAAAGCTGGTGTGTGTCATGCCCAGCACCAGAAACAGAAGAATGAGGGCAAACAGCACCCCAATGATGATGTCCATCTGGTGGACCGTGAGGGGGAATTTATCGTAGAGCTTTTCCTTGGGGTTGACGAAATTCGGGTCGTTGTTGTCCAGCAGAGTCTTTTTGCGCTCAGCGCTCTGGGCTTTGGCGGCGGCAAGTTCTGCCTGCTCCTTTTCCAGCTGGGCCTCCCGCTGGGCAAGCAGTGCCTCACGGCGGGCCAGCTCTTCCTCCCGCTGGGTCTGGTTCGTTTCTGCCATGGTGGTATCCTCCGGCGTTTTTTCTACCAGTATACCATAGAATTGTGACAGAAAAAACTCCTCCCGCAAAAAGCGGCCTTATTCCGCCAGCAGATCCTCCACCACATCCATCAGCTGAGACGGCTCGAGCTGGCACGCGGTACAGCGCGCGGCCAGGCGAAGGACCCGCACCGGGTCAACGGAGACATCTGAGATGAACCGCAGTTTTCGGTGTCGTCCGTGAGATGCAGAATACGCGGCAATGCCAAAGGATGTATACGCACCACACGCGGGATGATAAAGTCGTTCCATAACACAATGATACCAAAACACACCAATCACCTCTCTGTCAAAATTGTCACGCCGCTTTGAAACGGCTGCATGAATGCAGGTTCGCTGCCCGCAAAATGTTCTGACAAATTTTATATACCATCTCTTGGCTTCAAAATAAACAGCCAAAATTTCGAAATTTGGCGGCGTGTTTTGCATGTCCGGTGAAACCGGTGGTGCAGTAAAAAGACGAACCGGAAAACGAGAACGAACAATTTTACGGAATATCGTGTAAAATTGAGAAAAATCAACTTCACGCAGCAACAGAGGAAAGAATGCTCCGCGGAAAACCGAAAGCACAAAAAGAAAAATCTTTGCCGCAGCTTAACCACTTTTTGACAGAAAAAGTTGCGAAATCAGTCGTAAGATCGAGCTTTCTGGTATATCACTTGTTCGCTGTGCGGATAAGGCTGCTCGTTCTGCCTTGCCTCCGCATCGTCTGCCGCAGACACCGGCACTGCCCTTGTCTGAAATGCTTTCACTCCGGAGGCAAACCAGATGAAAAATCAGACGGGCCGCATCACTTGACTTTCCCCTTGCAGGGGAGTATACTCCGGGGCAGTGAAATATTCGGCTATGACGAGAAAGAGTACCCGGAAAGAATGCTGCAGAGAGCTGCCGGATGGTGCAAGGCAGTGCAGGGTGTCCGTGGGAAGATCCTCTCCGAGCTTTCCGGCTGAATGGGCGGCATCTGCGCCCCAGTAAGCGGGAACGGCAGGCTCCCGTTATCACGGGCCGCGCATTGTTGGATGCGCACTGAGGGGCCGGGCTTTGCACCGGCAATAAGAGTGGTACCGCAGAGGATTTACGCCTTTGTCTCTTACAAACCGTAAGGGACAAAGGCGTTTTTGTTTGCGGGAAAGCCATTTTCCGGATGTTTCATTGCCTTTGCATCCGCAAAAATCAGGACCTGGAAAAGGAGAGTTTAACATGAAAACACTGGAAAAAGTAAGCGACTTTGTAGGCAGGTATATGGCTGCTATCGTCATTGTGGTGGCAGCGCTGGCCCTGTTCTTCCCCGGCACATTCAGCGTGGTAAAGACCGCATGGGTCAACACTCTGCTGGGCATCGTTATGTTCGGCATGGGTCTTACCCTGAAGCCGGAGGATTTCAAGGTGGTGTTCAGCCGCCCGAAAGACGTGGTCATTGGCTGCGTGGCACAGTTCACCCTGATGCCCTTCCTGGCATGGGCGCTGACCCAGGTGTTCCATCTGCCCACTGAGCTGGCCATCGGTGTCATCCTTGTGGGCACCTGCCCCGGCGGCACCTCCTCCAACGTGATGACTTATCTGTCTAAGGGCGACGTTGCACTGTCCGTTGGCATGACTGCTGTTTCCACCGTGCTGGCTCCGTTCCTCACCCCGCTGCTCACCCTGCTGTATGCCGGTCAGCGCGTGGAGGTGAACCCCGTGAACATGTTCCTGTCCATCGTCAAGGTGGTGCTGGTTCCCATCGCACTGGGCTTTGTGGTCAACCACTTCTTCCACGCCTTCACCCAGAATGCCGTCCGTGTGCTGCCGCTGATCTCCACCACTGCCATCGTGCTCATCATCTGCGCCGTTGTGTCCGCAAACTCCGCTAAGATCATGACCAGCGGTCTGTTGATCCTGGCCGTGGTCATCCTGCACAACCTGCTGGGTTATCTCACCGGCTTTGGCGTGGGCAAGCTGCTGAAGCTGGACTCCACTAAGTGCCGTGCAATTTCCATCGAGGTCGGTATGCAGAACTCCGGTCTGGCCACCTCTCTGGCCGCTGCTCACTTTGCACAGTATCCGCTGGCAACCATCCCCGGTGCTGTGTTCTCTGTGTGGCATAACATTTCCGGTGCCCTCCTTGCCAACTTCTTTGCCCGCACTGCAGAGAAGAAGGACTGATGGTTCATAAGAACCTCAACCGCCCGGAAACCTCTCTTACACCTTTCGATTTGCTGAACAAAAACCGAGTATACTATAATATCAAAAGGCAGGGTACCACCTCCATGGTGATACCATGCCTTTGCTTGTTTACCGTTCCGAGTGGTGCCTCCGCAGGAACTTGTCGGGGCGGGGCCCCTCCGTCTTGCTGCGCAAACGTGTTCTTGTTGGGGCGTACCTGCCCCAGACCCTGCTGGGAACGAGTACGGCAAACTGGAAGTTATATATGCCTTTGCAAATATACCATATCTATTAGTTGTACACCGCCCTCATAAATTAGGTGGTCATAATTATCGGTAAAGAAATTAGGAATCTTGTGAGAACGAACAAATCCACATTTTTCATAAAATGGTATCGTCAATGGACTGTCACCTGTTCCAACTTGCAAAACAGAATATTCATCTGCATATTTACCGGCAAGAAAATCAATTAGTGCTTTGCCATAGCCCTTTCCCTGATTTTCCGGATCGACTGCGATATTCTTAATTTCAAGTATTTCGTTACCTTCATCGGTGACAACACATTCAGCTTTTACATCATTGTCTTCAAGCACATACATAGTTCCTTTTTCAAGATACCGATCAACCATGCTCGCCTGTTCATCAGCTAATAACAATAATGATATAAACTGCTTTTTATTCTCATTCACTTCTCGGATTTTCATATCCATTACTCCGTCAAACTGGAATTGTTCTAAATCTTCTCGATTGCACCTTCTTGCCCTTCGGACAAGGAGTCTCCCTCGTTCAAAGTTCTTACAAAATTTCTGTTTAACGATTTCTTTTTCCGGTATTCTCTGTCCCACGGATTTCCTCATGATAGAAATAATCTACGATCACCGGATGCCCCTGCGGGACTCTTCCATAAGGCATTTCATTATCCACAAAGGGACAATCATACTTCTTAGCCATTTCCGCAGCTTTTACTTCAAGTGCTTCAAAGTAGCTGCGGTTATGCTTGTTATAGATCTCGTCGTAAAGTGGTACAAGATCAGGATGTTTTTCGGTGATATAATCCATAATTGTCTTTTTGAAACCGCCTCGAAGATTGAGATTTTCGAGCCAGAACAGATCGCACTGATCCTTTACCCGCTCAAAGATTGCTTCAAAATCCGTGATACCGGGAAATACCGGGGATACGAAACAGACTGTACGGATACCTGCTTCATATACCTGCTTCATAGCAGCGATACGCCGCTCAATGCTCGAAGCAGAGTCCATATCGTTCTTGAAATTTTCATCCAGTGTGTTGATCGACCATGAAACGGTTACACGTCCAAGCTTCTTCAACAGATCAATATCCCGTACCACAAGATCCGACTTTGTGCAGATCAGAATATCTGCGTCACTGCCGATCAGCTGCTCCAGAAGTTTTCTAGTATTCCCGAATTGCTCCTCCTGTGGATTGTAGCCATCTGTCACAGAACCGATGACCACCCGCTGTCCGGCATATTTCTTCGGATTTTTAATTTCCGGCCAATGCTTCACATCAAGGAAAGTGCCCCATTCCTCCGTGTGTCCGGTAAAGCGCTTCATAAAAGAAGCATAGCAATACTTGCAGGCATGTGTACAGCCTACATAGGGATTGACCGAGTAACCGCCTACCGGCAGACTGGACTTGGTCATGATGTTCTTTGTTTCCACCTCACGAATGAGGATTCCATCAATTACTTCTGCCATGATCTCTGTACCTCTAATACTTTATTGAATTCTTCTGGCATTTCCTGAATCATATTTTCATCCCCTATGATAGGGACAAGGTCTTCCTTCATAAACACCGGAATGCCGAGCTTATGTGCCTGGTCCGTCAGAGACCATGCCCACTCCGGCTCCGTATGAACCTTCCTGCTCTGAACCCCGGTCATGGTGCCGACAACGATCCAGTTGATTCTGGAAAGGTCAACTGCACCGGGATCGTCGAATAACGGCTCAAAGGTAACATGGTAATGTTTTGCTCTGACATTTTCCCGTAGTGCGTCAATACGCCACAGTTCTGCTTTTCTCGTCACCGTAACACCAAACCATGCGTTTTCCAAATCTGTATCAAAATCCAGCAGATCTGGTCGCTTTGTAAGGAACAGGAACTGATGCTGTGGATTTTCACGGATTTTTTCAAATACCTCGTCTCTCCATTCTGACTTCCAGCCGGAAAGATCGCTCATACCGGTAAGAAGAAAGTTCTGCGGACGTTTCTTTTCCATCATCTTGAGCTTACCCGGAAAGAATTCAGGGGCAGCAAAGTCATCAATCATATGCCAGCGTTTCACATTATTGCGGGCATAGCAATATACACACCCCACTGTACATCCGATGACGATATTCATGTTTTGAATCTGATCTTTGATGCAAACACTCATGATTTCTGCCACTCCTCAAGATTCTTTCTGATACGGTCGAGGCATTCCTCAAACCGGGTAATTTCTTCCTCCGAAAAACCTTTGTAGTAAATACTGCCCATTTCATCAGATACAGAATCGTATTCGTCCTTTAAGGCATATGCTTTTTCAGTCAGAAACAGGAGTGTTTTCCTTTTGTCCGTTTCAGACTGAACGCGTCTTATCAGCCCTTGATTTTCCATTCTTTCCAGCATCGTAGTAAGAGAAGTTAACGCTAATCCACATTTGATTGAGAGTGACCTGATTGAGATTCCATTTTCCTGCCACAGCACATAAAGAATACGCCCTTGGGCTCCGTTAAACGCATCAATATTCTTTTCGCTGAGAATCTTCTCAAAGATTCGATCTCCAAGTTGTTTTATTTTGGTAACAAGAAATCCGCCATTCATTTTCACACAAAAAACTCCTATATAGTATTTTATCAAATAATACTATATAGGAGTTTTACTGTCAACAGTTTGTATGTCTAAGTAGAAGTAAATTCCGATTTGTTGAACGAAACCGAGTATACTATAATGTTAAAAGGCAGGGTATCACCACCGTGATGATACCCTGCCTTTGCTTGTTTACCGTTCCGAGTAGTCTTTTTTCAGAACTTGTTGGGGCGTGCCTGCCCTAAACCCTGCTTCATAATATCGATCATGACCGATCAACGACTGATTTATAGTAATTGCCAAAGTCTGCAAGTGCATTGACGATTGGTAACATTTCCGTTCCGAGATCGGTCAACCCATATTCTACTTTGGGAGGATTCTCGTGATAATCACGGCGGTAGGCAAGCCCATCATCAATCATCTGTCTTAAGCTCTCGGTCAAAACTTTCTGCGAGATCCCGTCGATGCTTCTTTGCAGCTCATTGAATCTCCATGGACGCTCTTTCAGATTGCGCAGAAGCAAGAGTTTCCATTTTCCGCCAATCAGGGATACTGCTGTTGCAACCGGACATTCCGGCAGTTCTTCTTTTGTACGCATATCAGTCACCTCTGTATATAGTAGTATAGCACATTCATTTTTGAGTGTACAGTTACAAAAAGGTGCGTACTTGTTTTTGAATGTGTGAGCTTCTATACTTAGCTCAGGCAATGAAAGATTGCGAATTAAAATGGAGGTGCTTACAATGGCAAGCTACACAAAAATGACAGTTGGAAAAGAAAATCGGACGGAGCTTCATGAAAAGCTCGCCCTGACTGGTGCGGAGATCAGCTTGAATACGCTTCCTGCGGGAGCAAATGTTCCGTTTGTCCACTCCCACAAGGCAAATGAGGAAATCTACGGTGTTCTTTCCGGCAAAGGCAAGGTCGTTATCGATGGCGAAGAAATCAGCCTTGCAGCAGGCGACTGGCTGAGGATTTCTCCCGTGGCAAAACGTCAGTTCTTTGCTGCAAACAATTCTGAAATCACTTATATTTGTATTCAGGTCAAGGAGAATTCTCTCGAAGGCTATACTGCAACGGATGCTGTGATCTACTGATAAAACATATCAAAACAAAAGGCAGGATACCACCGTCATGGTGATACCCTGCCTTTGCTCATTTACCGTTCGGTTGCTGCGGTAAACTTCAATAAACAAAAACGTACCCGAACCCTTTTTCGTAAAGAATCGGGTTCGGGTACAAACTGTATGGTGGAGCATTGTCAGCAGCAGTCGAACCTTTAGGCAGGCATATCGTTGCTGCGGTCAGAGCGCTTCAAACCGAGAAACGGAGGCACTTCGGAACGCTTCAGCCCTTGCTCGTGTGCTTTTTTCAG
>NZ_JAFREI010000019.1:0-65843 GCF_017377595.1 Faecalibacterium sp. Marseille-Q0746
GATTGTGCGGCTGATTTTCGGATATGCCCTAAACGGTCATGGTCCGAACTATATCCGCAGACGGCTGGAGGAAGAAAAAATCCCCTGCCCCACATGGTGGAACCGGGAACGGGGGCTTCGCAATACCAGAACCAAATGGGAAAAGAAAGACCCGGAAAACGGACGGTATATGTGGGACTTCTCCGTTATCAAAGACCTTTTGATGAATCCCGTTTACACCGGGGCGATTGCTTCCCAGAAAAAAGACTACCGTTTCAAAATCGGCACGATTGGGGAAAAGAAGCCGGAGGACTGGATTGTAGTGGAGGGACAGCATGAACCGCTGATTGACCGCATGAGCTTTGACATTGTGCAGAACAAGCTGAAATCCCGCCAGCGTCCGGGGCAGACCAATGAAATCAGCCTGTTTGCCGGACTGATAAAATGCGGCGAGTGTGGGAAGTCGCTGACGATACGCTATACAAACGCAAAACATCCCCAGCAGATTTATTCCTGCAAGACCTACAATGCCTTTGGAAAGAACCACTGCACCCAGCACCGGATTGACTATGACACCCTTTACAGCCATGTACTGCGGAAAATCCGGGAATGTGCCAGAGCTGCCCTGATGGACGGGGAAGCGGTTGCCGACCGCCTGACCAATACCTGTGAAGCCGAGCAGCGGGAACAGCGGGAAGCAATGGAACGCTCCCTTACAAGGGACGAGGAACGGATTGAGGTTCTGGATAAAATGGTCATGCGGCTTTATGAGGATATGATTGCAGGGCGTATCAGTGAGCAGAATTTCAACACCATGCTGGAAAAGACACAGACCGAGCAGACGGAGCTTAAAGCAAAAGTGTCCGAGGGCAGGAAGCGGCTGTCCGATGAAGCCCAGCTTGCCAATGACGCAAAACAATGGGTGGAAGCCATTCAGGAATATGCCAACATCACAGAGCTGGACGCAGCCACCCTTAACCGCTTAATCAAAGAAATCGTCGTGCATGAGCGCATTGACGAAGATAAAACAAGACACATTTCTATCGAAATTCATTTTAATCTCAAACCCATCCCGGAGGTGGAACAGGTCACTGCCTGACCTGTCCCGCCGGGACGGTTCTCTTAAAAACACCATATAGATTTTTTGTACGCCGCCGCCCGCCATCGAGCAGAGTTTTACACCTAATTGGGAATAAAACAGCTTATGGCGGGCGGCGGCGTTGCCCTTATCGGCATGACCCTTGTACCGCTGCTTTCCGGCTTGTTCGGTTAAGAAGCGCGGGTAAAGGCTTATGCAGAGCATACTTGACGCGATTAACGAATGGATAAAGGAAATCCTCATAGGAGCCATAAACGGTAATCTGTCAACTATGTTCGGGGACGTAAACGAGAAAGTCGGCACTATCGCCGCAGAGGTAGGGCAGACCCCGCAAGGGTGGAACGCAAATATATTCTCCATGATACAGACGCTTAGTGAGAATGTAATCGTACCCATTGCGGGGCTTGTCATTACCTACGTCCTATGCTATGAGCTTATCAGCATGGTAACGGAAAAGAACAATATGCACGACGTTGACACTTCCATGTTCTTCAAGTGGGTGTTCAAGGCGTTTGTGGCAGTCTACCTTGTGACGCACACCTTTGACATCACTATGGCGGTGTTCGATATGGCGCAGCACGTTGTTTCCGGCGCGGCGGGGGTAATCGGCGGCAGCACAGAGATTGATGTTGCCGCCGCCCTTGCTTCCATGCAAAGCGGGCTTGACGCTATGGAAATCCCCGAACTGCTCTTACTTGTCATGGAAACAAGCCTTGTGAGCTTGTGCATGAAAATCATGTCCGTACTGATAACCGTTATCCTCTACGGCAGAATGATAGAAATTTACCTTTACTGTTCGGTATCGCCTATCCCGTTCGCAACAATGACTAATCGGGAATGGGGACAGATAGGGAACAACTACCTAAAATCCCTGTTCGCGCTTGGCTTTCAAGGCTTCCTCATAATGATATGCGTCGGCATTTACGCGGTTTTGGTGAACAACATGATAATAGCGGACAACCTGCACAGCGCGATTTTTTCCCTTGCAGCCTATACCGTTATCCTCTGTTTCTCCCTGTTCAAATCCGGCGCACTGGCGAAGTCGATTTTCTCCGCGCATTAGCGGCGTGTCAAGGGTAGGGTGGAGATTTTCAGAGCAAAGCGGCGAAAATACTACCCGACCTTGACGCGGGAAAACCCCATAGAATAGGGACGGGCAAAGGGCAGAAATTGACCTTTGCCTTGATTACCCCTATGGGAACTTACAGCAGCAAAAAACCCAGAGAAAGGAGGTTTCCACTTGGCGTATGTACCCGTACCCAAAGACTTATCCAAAGTCAAGACAAAAGTAGCTTTCAACCTTACCAAACGGCAGATTGTATGTTTTGCGGTAGCTCTCCTGTTAGGGCTTCCGCTTTTCTTTCTGCTCAAAGACAGCACAGGCACAAGCCTTGCGTCTATGGCTATGATTGCCGTCATGCTGCCCTGTTTCCTGTTCGCCATGTATGAAAAGCATGGACAGCCCCTTGAAGTGGTGGTGAAGAACATCATACGGACGAAATTCATAGCCCCCAAAGAACGACCATACAGGACAGACAACTTTTATTCCGTCTTAGAACGGCAGAGAAAACTTGAAAAGGAGGTATCAGCGATTGCAAAAGGAAACACGAAGAAACAGCGCGGCGGGAAGCGCAAAGCCTAACCCGCCCCGCAAGCTCACCCGCGCCGAGAAAAAGCAGATTGCGGAAATCATCAGACAGGCAAAGGGCGACGGGAAAGCCCACACCGCACAGCAGACAATCCCCTATATCCAGATGTACCCGGACGGTATCTGCAAGGTTACGGGACGGAAATACTCAAAGACCGTCGCCTTTGAAGATATTAACTATCAGCTTGCACAGGCAGACGACAAGACCGCCATTTTTGAGAACTGGTGCGACTTCCTCAACTACTTTGACGCTTCCGTTTCGGTGCAGCTCTCTTTCATCAATCAGGGGACGCAGCGGGGCGAAGCGGAAAAGGCGGTCAATATCCCGGCACAGGAGGACGCTTTCAACTCTATCCGCACAGAATACCGGAATATGCTGAAAAACCAGCTTGCAAAGGGAAACAACGGGCTTGTCAAAGCAAAATATATCACCTTTGCCATTGAAGCCGACAGTCTGGGCGCGGCGAAATCCCGCCTTGCCCGTATCGAAACGGACGTACTCAACAACTTTAAGCTCTTGGGCGTGTCTGCCCGCCCCATGACAGGCTATGAACGCCTTAAAATGCTGCATGGCATTTTCCACCCGGAGGGCGGGCAGTTTGCCTTTGATTTTTCATGGCTTGCCCCGTCCGGGCTTTCCACAAAGGACTTTATCGCCCCATCCTCTTTCCGTTTTGGCGAGGGGCGTTATTTCCGCATGGGGCGCAAAATCGGCGCGGTTTCATTCCTTGAAATCCTTGCGCCGGAATTAAACGACCGTATCTTATCGGATATTCTGGACTTGGAAACGGGCGTTATCGTCAATCTGCATATCCACAGTATCGACCAGACCGAAGCCATAAAGACAATCAAGCGGAAAATCACCGACCTTGACAAAATGAAAATCGAGGAACAGAAAAAAGCGGTACGCAGCGGCTACGACATGGATATAATCCCGTCCGACCTTGCCACGTTCGGCAGCGAAGCGAAGAACCTCTTACAGGACTTGCAGAGCCGGAATGAAAGAATGTTCCTCTTGACGTTCCTTGTGGTGAACATGGCGGACACGAAGCGGAAACTGGAAAATGACGTATTCGCGGCGGCGGGCATTGCACAGAAGAACAACTGCGCCTTGACCCGCCTTGACTACCAACAGGAAGCGGGGCTTATGTCCTCTGTACCGCTTGGGGAGAACCTTATCCCCATTCAAAGAGGGCTTACCACGTCAAGCACCGCTATCTTTATCCCCTTTATCACACAGGAGCTTTTCCAGACGGGCGCGGCTTTGTACTACGGCTTAAACGCCCTGTCTAACAACATGATACTCTGCGACCGCAAGCAGCTAAAGAACCCCAACGGCTTAATCTTGGGTACGCCGGGAAGCGGGAAATCCTTTGCCGCCAAACGGGAAATGACAAACGCTTTCCTCATTACCGACGACGACATAATTATCTGCGACCCGGAAGCAGAGTATTTTTCCCTTGTGCAGCGGCTTGACGGGCAAGTGATACGGTTATCGCCTACGGGCAAGGGCATTGACGGGAAGCCCCAGTATGTGAACCCTATGGATATTAACCTCAACTATTCCGAGGACGACAGCCCCCTTGCGCTGAAATCCGACTTTATCCTCTCCCTCTGCGAGCTTGTAATCGGCGGCAAGGAGGGCTTGCAGCCCGTCGATAAGACCGTCATTGACCGCGCCGTTAGGAACGTGTACCGCCCTTTCCTTGCAGACCCCGACCCGGAGAAAATGCCTATCTTGGGCGACCTCTACGACGAGCTTTTGAAGCAGCCGGAGCCGGAAGCGGCGCGTATCGCGGCGGCATTGGAGCTTTACGTTTCCGGCAGCTTGAACGTCTTTAACCACCGTACCAACGTGGAACTTTCTAACCGCCTTGTCTGCTTTGACATCAAGCAGCTTGGGAAGCAGCTCAAAAAGTTAGGTATGCTCATTGTGCAGGACCAGGTATGGAACCGCGTCACCGTCAACCGGGCAGAAAGGAAATCCACCCGGTATTTTATGGACGAATTTCATCTTCTCTTGAAAGAGGAACAGACCGCCGCCTATTCCGTTGAAATCTGGAAGCGTTTCAGAAAATGGGGCGGCATACCCACAGCCATTACGCAGAACGTCAAGGATTTGCTTGCTTCCCGCGAAGTGGAGAATATCTTTGAAAACTCTGATTTTGTCCTCATGCTCAATCAGGCGGCGGGCGACCGGGCTATCCTTGCAAAGCAGCTCAACATCTCCCCGCAGCAGATGAAGTATGTCACCCACACCGAAGCGGGCGAGGGGCTTATCTTCTACGGGAACGTGGTGCTGCCCTTTGTAGACCGCTTCCCGAAAGACACCGAGCTTTACCGGGTAATGACGACGAAGCCGGAGGAAGTGGGCGAAGCATGACAAAATTAAGGACAGACACCATTATCAACCGGGACGCGCTCTATGCCTTGCGGGAGCTTCCAGAGGAAAGCGTACACTGTTGCGTCACAAGCCCGCCCTACTATGCGCTTAGGGATTACGGGCTTGATATGCAGATTGGGCGGGAGGACACGCCGGAGCAGTACATTGACAGGCTGACCGAGGTTTTCCGCGAACTGCGCCGGGTACTGCGTTCTGACGGTACGCTCTGGCTGAATATCGCGGACACCTACTGCGGCACAGGAAATAAAGGCTACCATGCAGACCCGAAGAACCCGAAAGGGAGAAACGGACAGCAGATTGCAAGAAACAACCGCGTTTCCGGCTGCAAACAAAAGGACTTAATCGGTATTCCCTGGCTTTTAGCTTTTGCCCTACGCGCTGACGGGTGGTATTTAAGGAGCGACATTATCTGGCAGAAAGAAAACCCCATGCCGGAGAGCGTGAAAGACCGCCCTACCCGCTGCTATGAACATATCTTTCTGCTTACGAAGTCAAAGAAGTATTTTTATGACGCAGCCGCCATAGCCGAGCCGTTAGCCCCCACAACGGCGGCGCGGTACCGCACCGGGCGCAGCGCGGGACAGAAATATGCGGACGAAGTACCCGGACAGGGGAACGTACAGGGGCTTAACCGGGCGCGAAGCGGCAGCTACTACGACGAAGCCCTCATGCCGACCATGCGGAACAGGCGGGACGTGTGGCTTATCAATACCGTTCCCTACAAGGGCGGGCATTTCGCCGCGTTCCCGCCAAAACTTGCCGAAACCTGTATCAAGGCGGGCTGTCCGAAAGGCGGCGTTGTGCTTGACCCCTTTTTCGGCAGCGGCACGACGGGGGCAGCCGCAAAGCAGCTTGACAGGCATTATATAGGCATTGAGATAAACGCCGAGTATTGCGCCCTTGCAAGGGCGCGGATTGGAGGGACAGACACATAAAACAATATAAGGCGCGTGAAAAAGTCACGCAGAAAATGACCCGCGAGGGGGCTGTCGAGGTAAACGCCGCTACCGGGAAAAAGAAACGTATCAGCAAGCGGATAAGGGACGCGGACTTTGCAAAGACCGAAGCCCCACCGCAGCCGGAACAGGCAGCGCAGCCCCTACCGGGCGGCGCAACTTCCCCGCCCTTAACCGACACGCCGCCGCTTCCCCATGCGCCGGGGGCAGAACGGGAACAGGACACCGCAGCAGCCGAGCGCGTCTTGGAACGTATCGACGGGGCGCGTACCAGAAAGGCGAGCAAAAAGGCGGCGAGGAAAGCACAGGCAGAAGCCACAGCAAAAGAAAAATCTTCCCGCTTGCAGTTTACCGACGAGGAACGGGCAACGCCGGAGCTTGAAAGGTATATCCGAAAATCGGACAAAGCAGCCGACCGTCTGGACGCGGCAAAGGCGGCTATCCCCAAAGAAAAGAAACTTGTACGGGAGCGCACCTTTGATGAAGCCACCGGGAAAGGCAAGACCCGCCTACATTTTGAGGAACAGGAAAAGCCCATAGGAAAGAATAAGCCCCACAATAACCCGCTATCCCGCCCCGCACAGGAAGCGGGTATTTTCGTCCACAACAAGATACATTCCGTTGAAAAGGACAATTCCGGCGTTGAGGGGGCGCACAAATCCGAAGAACTGGCAGAGCGCGGCGCAAAGTACGGGGCGCGGAAAGTCAAGGAGGGCTACCACAGCCACAAGCTCAAACCCTACCGGGCGGCGGCAAAGGCAGAGAAAGCGGCGTTCAAGGCGAATGTGGATTTCCAGTACCATAAAGCCCTGCATGACAATCCGCAGATTGCGGGCAATCCCCTTTCCCGCTTCATGCAGAAGCAGCAAATCAAGCGGCAGTATGCAAAGTCGGCAAGGAAAGGCGGCGCAAAAACGGCGCAGAAAGCCGCAGAGAACACCCGCAAGGCGGCAAAAAAGACCGCCGAGGAAACAAAAAAGGCAATCGCTTTTGTAGGGCGGCACCCGGCGGGCGTATGTATCGCCGTTGCCGCGCTGCTCTTATTCATCATGGTATCGGCGGGGCTTTCCTCTTGCGGTTCCATGTTCTCCGGCTTGATGAACGGCATACTTGGGACTTCCTACACGTCGGAGGACAGCGACCTTGTGGCGACGGAGAACAATTACGCCGCAAAGGAAAACGAGCTTCAGCAGCAGATTGACAATATCGAAAGCACCCACCCCGGCTATGACGAATACCGCTATGACCTTGACAGTATCGGGCATAACCCCCATGAGTTAGCGTCCTACCTCACCGCCCTTTTGCAGACCTACACCCCGCAGAGCGCACAGGCAGAGCTAAATCGCGTCTTTGCCATGCAGTACACTTTGACGCTGACAGAAGAAACGGAAATCCGCTACCGCACAGAAACAAGCACAGACCCGGAAACAGGGGAAACGACCACCGAGGAAGTACCCTACGAGTACCATATCCTCAACGTGAAGCTGACGAACAAGCCCATTTCCGAGATTGCGGAGGAACTTCTAACGCCACAGCAGCTTGAAATGTACCGCGTCTATCTGGAAACAAGCGGAAACAAACCGCTGATTTTCGGCGGCGGCTCCCCCGATATGGGCGCGTCCGAGGATTTAAGCGGCGTACAGCTTGTAAACGGCACACGCCCCGGCAACACCGCCGTTGTAGACCTTGCGAAGCGGCAAGTCGGCAACGTGGGCGGGCGACCCTTTTGGAGCTGGTACGGATTTAACAGCCGCGTGGAATGGTGCGCCTGTTTCGTTTCATGGTGCTACAATCAAGCCGGAAAGAGCGAGCCGCGCTTTGCCGGGTGCCAGTCACAGGGCGTACCCTGGTTCCAGTCACGCGGGCAATGGGGCGCGAGGGGCTATGAGAATATCGCCCCCGGCGACGCTATCTTTTTCGACTGGGACGGGGACGGGAGCGCAGACCATGTGGGGCTTGTTATCGGAACGGACGGGGAGCGCGTCTATACCGTCGAGGGCAATTCCGGCGACGCCTGCAAGATAAAGAGCTACCCCGTCAATTACTCCTGTATCAAGGGCTACGGCTTAATGAATTGGAACTGACAACAAAAAAATGAAAATCTGAAAGGAGAAATTTATTGATGGCTATGAACAAAATTGAACGTATCGACAAAGAGATTGCAAAGACCCGCGAGAAAATCACCGAGTACCAGAACAGATTAAGGGGGCTTGAAGCGCAGAAAACCGAAGCGGAAAACCTGCAAATCGTACAGCTTGTGCGCTCCATGCGCCTTTCCCCGCATGAGCTTTCCGCTATGCTTTCCGGGGGCGGTATTCCGGGTATGGAAGCCGCGCCGGGCTACCCCGCAGAACCCGCAGACCATGACACCGAAGAAATGGAGGACACCGAGAATGAATAAGAAAATCCTTAGAACCTTGACCGCACTTTGCGCCGCCCTTGTACTTATGGGCGGCTTTTCCGTCACCGCTTTTGCACAGACCCCGGAGGGAGAGGACGACACCAACGACAGCGGCGTTGTCTACGAGGAACCCCAAAAGGAAGAACCCCTTACCCCGGACGGGAACGCGACCCTTGTAGACGATTTCGGCGGCAACAAGCAGCTTATCACCGTAACGACCAAAAACGGCAATTACTTTTATATCCTCATTGACCGGGACGACGAGGGCGAGGACACCGTACATTTCCTTAATCAAGTGGACGAAGCCGACCTCTTAGCACTTATGGAGGACGGAAGCACCGAAGCAGCCCCGCCCGCCGTTTGCAGTTGCACCGATAAATGCGAAGCCGGAAAGGTAAATGTGAGCTGCCCTGTCTGCAAGGACAACATGACCGCTTGCAGCGGCAAGGAAGCGGAGCCGGAAACCGAGAAACCAACAGAGCAGCCCAAAGAGAAAGGCAATACAGGCGGGCTTGTGCTTTTCCTTGTCGTGGCACTTCTTGGCGGCGGGGGCGCGTTCTATTATTTTAAGTTTATGAAGCCAAAGCAGAACGTCAAGGGCGACACCGACCTTGAAGATTTCGATTTTGACGATTACGACGAGGACGAGGGGGACGGGCTTTCTGATGAAGAACAGGAGGACGAGGAAGCATGACGCTTTTCACCGAAAACCCTTTAGAAAAAATGATGGTACAAAGACCCACCGGGCGGCGTGACAGTGCGCCGCCCGTTCCAAAATCCCCGGCGTGTATGCGTTGCCCTTATAAGGCGCAATCCCCCTGTATCGGCTATTGTCTGAAACAGGCACAGGAGAAGAAGCACACCGCGCCGGAACGCTGAAAGGAGGATTTTTTCATGGCATTTAGACTTGTGATTGCAGAAAAGCCGAGCATGGCGCAGACTATCGCCGCCGCGCTTGGCATTAAGGGGAAACAGGACGGGTATATCGAGGGCGGCGGCTACCTCATTTCATGGTGCGTCGGGCATTTGGTACAGCTTGCGGAAGCTGCCGCCTACGGGGAGCAATATAAAAAATGGAGTTTTGACAGCTTACCCATTCTGCCGGAGGAATGGCAGTACGCCGTTGACCCGGACAAGGGGAAGCAATTCAAAACCATTAAAGAGCTTATGCACCGCGCCGACGTTTCCGAAGTGGTAAATGCGTGTGACGCGGGGCGCGAGGGTGAATTGATTTTCCGCTTTGTCTACGAAGTGGCGGGCTGCAAGAAGCCCATGCGCCGCTTGTGGATTTCTTCAATGGAGGACGGGGCGATTAAGGCGGGCTTTGCTTCCCTCAAAGACGGGCGGGACTATGGCGCGCTCTTTGCGTCCGCCCTCTGCCGCGCAAAGGCTGACTGGCTTATCGGCATTAACGCCACCCGGCTTTTCTCCTGCCTGTATGGAAAGACCTTGAACGTGGGGCGCGTCCAGACCCCGACCTTAAAAATGCTCACCGACCGGGACGCGGCTATCTCCCATTTCCAGAAAGAAAAATATTATCATGTTCGCCTTGATTTATCCGGCGCGGACGCGGCAAGCGAAAGGATTTCGGACAAGGCAGAAGCCGACGCGCTGAAAGGGGCTTGCGAAGCGGGAAAGGCGGTATGCGTTTCCCTTACCAGAGAGAAGAAAACCGCAGCCCCGCCAAAGCTCTTTGACCTTACCTCTTTGCAGCGGGAAACGAACCGCATTTTCGGTTACACCGCAAAGCAGACCCTTGACCTTGCACAATCCCTTTATGAAAAGCGGCTCCTTACTTATCCGAGGGCGGACAGCAGCTTTCTTACTGACGACATGGGCGGCACCGCAGCGGACATTATCGCGCTGCTTTGCGAAAAGCTCCCCTTTATGGCGGGCGCGGACTTCACGCCGGAGATTGCAAAGGTATTAGACAGCAAGAAAGTATCAGACCACCACGCAATCATTCCCACTATGGAGCTTGCAAAGGCTGACCCGGACGCGCTGCCGGAAAGCGAGAAGAATATCCTTACCCTTGCGGGGGCGCGTCTGCTTTTTGCCACCGCCGAGCCGCATATTTATGAAGCGGTTACGGCGGTTTTCTCATGCGCCGGGACAGACTTCACCGCAAGGGGAAAGACCGTACTTGCGGAGGGTTGGAAAGAGCTTGAACGCAGATACCGGGCGACGCTGAAAGATAAGCCCGAAGCAGAGGACGGGGAAAATGAGGGCGTGACGCTGCCGGAGCTTTCCGAGGGACAGAACTTTCCTAACCCCGCCGCAAAAGTAACGGAGCATACCACAACGCCGCCGAAGCCCCACAGCGAAGCGTCGCTTCTCTCTGCTATGGAGCGAGCCGGGAACGGGGACACCGACCCGGACGCGGAACGCCGGGGGCTTGGCACTCCCGCCACCCGCGCCGCCGTCATTGAAAAACTGGTAAAGGGCGGCTTTGCAGAGCGCAAGGGGAAGCAGCTTATCCCCACGCAGAACGGAGCCGCCCTTATATCAGTCTTGCCGGATATGCTCACTTCCCCGCAGCTTACCGCAGAATGGGAAAACAATCTGACGCAGATAGCAAAGGGAGCCGCAGACCCCGGCGAATTTCTGTCCGGCATTGAAGCTATGGCGCGGGAGCTTGTGCAGACACACGCCGCAGCACTGGACGGGAAAAAGGATTTGTTCCGGGAGGAAAAGCCCTCTGTCGGCAAATGCCCCCGTTGCGGTTCCCCCGTCCATGAGGGGAAGAAAAACTATTATTGCAGCAACAAAGAATGTGCCTTTGTCATGTGGAAGAATGACCGCTTTTTCGAGGAACGCAAGACCGCTTTTTCCGCGAAGATTGCCGCCGCGCTCCTTAAATCCGGCAAAGTGAATGTGAAGAAGCTCTATTCCCCGAAAACAGGCAAGACCTATGACGGAACTATCGTTCTGGCTGACACTGGCGGGAAATACGTCAACTACCGTATCGAAGTACAGAAGAACTAAAAACTTGAATAGCAAGCATAGGAAGCGGGTACCCACTTCCGTAAATCCCCGTTGCGACGCTGACGCGCCGGACGGGGATTTTGCTTGTTGGGAAGTTTCCCAAACCCTCTTTTGCGGAGGGCTTCACCCTCTAAAAATTTTTGAGAAATCTTTGGCAGAAATGCGGGCGTACCCGTAGTAGACCATGCAGCCCAAAAATGCAGCTTGTGACGCTGCCCCAAAGAAAGGAGGTTTTTCACTATGGCAAGTTTACGGGACACCGTAAAGGACTATCAAGACGAGCTTAGGGACGGTATCGCATGGGTGGCGTTCTGGAAACAGGGGCGTTCATGGAACGCGGAATATTTTCATCTTGATATGGACGACACCCTCTACCCGGAGGACAGGAGCCGGTTAGAGGAAATCAAAAGCACCGACCCCGCCGCCGTTATCCTAAACGGCTATTACTGCGGGCATTTAGGCGAGGACATGAGCCTTGACGAGCTGACCGCCGGAGTGCGCTACCACTACGAAAACAGCATGAACGACATTGACGGTTTTATCGGGGCGCATGACGACAGGCTTCCCCCGGAGGTTATCGAGGAAGCGAGGGCAGCCGCCCATGAAGCGGGGCTTCCCTTTTCCGAAAAGCCCTACCGGGACGGAGAGGATTTTAACCCCTATGTATTTGACGGGAGCATGAGCATTGAGGATTTTGAGCTTATGCACCGCATGATTGAAAAAGAAAGGAGCGAACAAATGGCAGAACCGATTTTAAGCGGCTATCTTTCCAATCTTGGGAAGTACACCGAGGGCAGACCCGCGGGCGAATGGGTGACGTTCCCCACGACTGCCGAACATCTGAAAGAAGTCTTTGACCGTATCGGGATTGACTTCAAGCATTACGAGGAATGGCATTTCACAGAATTTCAATCCCCTATCCCCGGCTTGGCGGAACATTTAAGCGAGTATTCCCACCCCGACGAGCTGAACTATTTAGGGAAGCTCTTGGAAATGCAGTTTGACGACGACCGGGAGAAATTCATTGCAGCCATTGAATACGGCGACCATGCCGACAGCTTACAGGACATCATCAACCTTGCACAAAACCTTGACTGCTACTGGATTTATCCGTCCGTCCACAATGAAGAAGAATACGGGCGTTATCTGGTTGATGAACTGGAAGAACCCGAACTGCCCGAAGAAGCGAAAAAGTATTTCATGTATGAGGAATACGGGCGCGACGCTTCCATTAACGACGACGGTATGTTTACCGAAAAGGGCTATATCTACAACAACCGCAACACCTTTACAGAATGGTACGACGGGCGCGACGTTCCACAGGAATACCGGGTAACGCCGCAGCCCCCGCAGCGGTCACGCCCCGACCCGGAAAAAGCAGATTTTGACGCAGCCGCGCCGGGGCAGAGAACCGCGCAGACCGCAGAGCAGCCACAGGAGCCGCGCCCGGTTATCCCTATCGTGCTGACGAGCGAGAAGCCCGCCGAGAAATTAAAAGAGATTACCGACCGTCTGGAACAGGGTATTGCGGAACTCTTTGACAGCGAGCGTTACAAGGAATATCTGAAAGTCATGTCAAAATTCCATAATTACAGCTTCCGAAACACCGTCCTTATCGCCATGCAGAAGCCGGACGCTTCCCTTGTGGCGGGCTTTTCCGCTTGGAAGAATAACTTTGAGCGAAACGTGATGAAAGGGCAAAAGGGAATTAAAATCATTGCCCCGTCGCCCTATAAAATCAAACAGGAAATGCAGAAAATCGACCCGCACACACAGAAGCCCATAATCGGCAAGGATGGAAAGCCCGTCACCGAGGAAAAGGAAGTCACCATACCCGCCTACAAGGTGGTATCCGTCTTTGACGTTTCCCAGACCGAGGGAAAGGAGCTGCCGGATATTGCCGTTGACGAGCTGACGGGCGACGTTGACCGCTACAAGGATTTTTTCGCAGCCCTTGAAAAGACTTCCCCCGTTCCTATCGCCTTTGAGAATATCGAGGGCGGCTCTCATGGCTACTACCACTTGGAGGACAAGCGCATTGCTATCAACGAGGGCATGAGCGAATTACAGACCTTAAAGACCGCCATTCACGAAATCGCCCATGCGAAGCTGCACGACATTGACCTCAACGCGCCAAAGGACGAGCAGCAGCCCCACGTTGACCGCCGCACCCGCGAAGTCGAAGCGGAAAGCGTCGCCTATACTGTCTGCCAACATTACGGGCTTGACACGTCGGACTACTCTTTCGGCTATGTCGCCGGGTGGAGCAGCGGGCGGGAGCTGTCCGAGCTGAAAAGCTCCCTTGAAACGATACGCAGCGCAGCCGCCGAGATTATCAATTCCATAGACGAAAATCTTGCGGAGCTGCAAAAGGCACAGGACAAGGAGCAGACCGCCGGACAGGAGCAGCCCACCAGAGAGGAAAAGGCAGCCCCGAAAGAACAGCCGCAGCCGGAAGCCCCGGCAAAGGCAGATACAGCCGGGAAAGAGAAGCCGGAAGCAGCCGCACCGGGAAAATCCGGCGCACAGGAAAAGGCGGGCGCAGCCCCGAAAGAAGCCTTTACCCCGGAAACGATTTACAAGATGCGCCGGAACCCTTACGGCGACAGCCCGGAAAACAGCCACCTCTTGCAAGCCTATGTGACACAGGAGAACGGGCGGGCGAAAATGGGCGACGTGCTTTATACGGGAACGCCGGAGAAATGCCGCGAGCTTATGGGGCAGCTCAAAAGCGGCGGGCTGACCGAGGGCGACGTAAAGCAGCTTTACGCAAAGGCACAGGAAACGGCGCAGACCGCCGGACAGGACAAAGACACCTTTTCCATTTACCAGATAAAAGGCGGGGACGAAACAAGGGATTTCCGCTTTGAGCCATACGACCGCCTGCAGGCGGCGGGAAATGTGGTTGACAGGGCGAACTATGAGCTTGTCTATTCCGCGCCCCTTGCGCCGGAAACTTCCCTTGAAGATATTTACACCCGTTTCAATATCGACCACCCCAAAGATTTTAAGGGACACAGCCTTTCCGTTTCGGACGTGGTAGTGCTTCATCAGGACGGACAGGACGCGGCGCATTTCGTTGACAGTGTAGGTTTCCGGGAAGTGCCGGAGTTTTTACAGGAGCAGAAGCAGCTTACCCCGGACGACTTGGAAACGGGCGAAACTGTCAAAACACCGAGAGGGACTTTCCATGTAACCGCTATGAGCCGGGAGCAGATAGAAGCCGCCGGATATGGCTTTCACCACCAGTCGGACGACGGAAAGTATCTGATTATGGGGAATGGGACGCGGGCGTTTGCCGTTGCCGCAGAACAGGCGCAGCGGGACAATCCCTTGAAAACCGCCGAGCAGACCATAGAGCAGAACGGAAACATGATTGACGGTATCATCAACAACACCCCCACCGTTGACGAACTGGAAGCAAAGGTAAAGGCGGGCGAGCAGATTTCCCTTGTTGACCTGGCTAACGCTGTCAAAGCCGACAAGGAGCGCGGCAAGGGAGCGAAGCCGGAAAAAAAGCCCTCTATCCGGGCGCAGCTTAAAGCAGACAAGGCAAAGACCGCCCCGAAAAAGGCGGCGGCAAAAACAAAAAATCACGATATGGAGGTATGAGCATGATTAGACTGACTGTTGAAGAAACAAACCTTTTGAGCATTTACAACGAGGGCGGCAAGCGGGCTTTGATTGAGAATGTCAACGCCGCGCTGCCCTACATGGACGCGGATATGCGGGAGCTTGCAAAGCGCACCCTTTCCAAAGTGGACGCTTTGACCGAAGCGGAATTTGCAGAGCTTCCCATTTACGCCGCTGATGAAGTATGAACGGGGTTAAGCGGCTGACGCCGCCCCAGAGCCGGAAAGTCAACGCCCTTGTGCGCCGGACGTGCTGCAACTATGATAACGGGAACTGTATCTTACTGGACGACGGAGACGAATGCGTATGTCCGCAGCTCATTTCCTATTCGCTTCTCTGCAAGTGGTTCCGGGTTGCGGTGCTTCCCGCCGACAGGCTGCTCTATGCGGAGCTTTACCAGACAGGGGATAAGAAGAAATGTACCGAGTGCGGCGCGTTCTTTGCGTCAACCTCTAACAGTGTCAAATACTGCCCCGTCTGCCGGAAGCGTATCACCCGCAGACAAGCCGCCGAGCGCATGAGGAAAAGACGCACCCCTGTTACGCAGTAGGCGCGGAAAATCCCTTGATTTACAGGGCTTTCCGGGCGTGAAAATCGGATAGGCGATACTTTATACCTTTATCCCCGAAAATGGCGTTCTACTGCGTAACATTCACGAAAACAGCACCCATAAAAAGACAGGGCGCGGAAGTCATATACCGGCTTCCGCGTCCTGTTCTTTTTTTGCCTATCTGACATTTCCCTTTTCCATTTCTTCAAGTGGGAACTGCGGGAGGGCTTCTATCAGCTTCTTTGTGATAGACTGGCGCATATCTTCGTTGATTTCCTGTTTCGTGCTTCCGTCCGGCTGTCTGACCGCTACCGTCGATAGCCTGTCGATTTCGTCCTTGTAGCACTCCACGACTTTCTCCACCGCCCATTTTTCCCCGGCAACGGCGGCGCGTATGGTTTCATATTCCGGCATTTTCTGGTTTTCCATGCTTCAACGCTCCTGTCTGTATTTGATAGCCTTATCATAGCACAGCGGCGGGGATTTTGCTATCCTTATCCGCGCTCTGTTCCCTTTTCACGTTCCGGCTGCCTGTCTGCCTGTAAAATGCTGTCAATGTTCTGCTTGATAATATCATATTCCCGGACTTTCTTTTTCAGCTTCCCATAGTCGGCGTAAAGGGCTTCTTTCTGCGCTTGGAGGGCTTCATACTCCGATTGCAGCGCGGCAAGGTTCGGGAGCTTTGCAATGCCCGCCGCTTTCAACGACCTTGCGGCGGCTTCATGTAGGATAATCGCCTGTTCCTGTCCGGCGCGGTACTTCTCCCTGTTCCTTGCCTTGCGGTATGCGTCATAGACGGGCTTTGTCTTTTGGTAGGTGGAAACATTCTTGATAAGCACCGCCATGTCCGCAAGCCGCTTTTCCGCGTTCTTCAATGCGTCTGCCGCCTGTCCGCTTTCCGCTGACATTTCCTCAATCCGGCTGACTAAATCCGCGTACTGTTCAATCTTGTGTTCCGTCAAGAAATTCATGGTTTTAGCTGCCTGTTTCAGATTGTGGATTTTCGCCCACTGTTCATAGCCCTTACTCTGCGCCGCCTTGATACTGTTCTCAATGTCGATAAGCAGCGAAACGTCGCGCTGCTCTCTGGGGGCTTTCGCCGCCTTTGCCCGTCTGCCCGCTATCCGTTCCCTTATGGCTTCCTCTGTATAGTCTGCGCCGAGGGTTTTTAGGCGGGTGAAGCGTTCCTGTCCGGGGGCGCGGCATGAAACATATTTCCCCGGCTTTATCTCATAGCCCGCCGCCTGTAACCGCGTTAGCAATTCCTCAAAACTGGAAACTTGGGGGATAAGCGCGTCAACGGCAATCTTTAGCTTGCCTTTCCAACTTGTACCCGTCTTTTCTGCCTGGTACTCCGCATAGCTCTTTCCCTTGCTGCCCTTGCCGGGGACGACGACGGACAAGCCATTTTCCCGGCACAGCTTGTCGCTCATGTTCCGTATGCCGTAATAGCTCCTTTTGTTGGAATTGTATTTGTGATGGTCTACAAAATTCACCGCGCAAAAAATGACGTGGTTATGGATATGCCCCTTGTCAATGTGCGTCGTCACAACATATTCATGCTGCCCCTTTGTCACCGCGTCGGCAAGCTGCTTCCCGATTTCGTGGGCTTTCTCATAGTCCACTTCCCCCGGCGCAAAGGACTGTATCAAGTGAAAGGCTAAATTGCTGCCCTTATCCAGTGCTTGCGAGAGGGTATAGCCGAACTCAATGTCTGCCGTTTCATAGGAGCAGCCGAAAGAGGATATGAGCATTTTCCCGTCCGTCTTGTCCGGGTTTTCGATATAGTCAAGGGCTTTGCTTAGGGTGCTTTTAACAGGCTTAATCTTTGTAACCGCCATATCTCCGCAAGCACCCCCTTTATTTCCTCTATGTCCTCTTGGTATGCGTTCCCCGCCGCGTTCACGCGGCGGGCTATCTGGTTGACGTTGACACCGATTTTCTGTATCTCTGCGGTCATTGCCTTTATATCGGCGTGGTCTATCTGAATGATATACCCGTCAATGGCAATCTTCCGCAGATACGCCGCCATGTTCCGGGTGGGTACGAGCTTCATTTTTTCCAGTATTAAATCCCGTTCCGCTTCCGTCACTCTGAATTTGATTTGCACCGTCCTTTTCCGTCCGTCCATTGCTTCGCTCCTTTCCTTTCCGTTCCGAGGGTTTGGGACACTTCCCAACAAGCCATTTTCAACCGACGCGCCGCAGCGCGGGAGGGCGAAAATACGGAAGTGGGTACCCGCTTCCTATGCTTGCTACGAATGTTTTTATCCCTTATGCCCTTATCCCTTACTACGGAGAAAAAGCTATTTTGCCAAACTTCCGCAAAAGAAAAACGCTGCAATTCAAAAAAGATTGCAACGCTTTCTAAATCCTGTTCAGTTTTAAGCCGGACATTCCTATTCGCCCTCTTTTTCGACTTCGGAAATCTCTTTTGCCGTTGCGGTCACAATCCGTATGCCTGTATCGCTCATACCGTCAAGAAGCGCGTCGAGCTGCCGCCGCTGCGTGTTCTTCTCCGGCGGCGTTTCCAAAAGGAACTGGTCTACGGATATATTGTAGCGGAGCATAAGCTCAAAGAAAATCTGTAAACTTGGGTGCTGCCCCTTGTTCTCAATGTTCGCAAGGTAACGCGGCGAGATAAACATTTCGTCGCTTACTTTCTTGCGGCTCTCCTTGCGCCCTGTCCGCGCCGCCTTTATCGCTGCCCCAAAAGCCTTGAAGTCGTATTTCGGTACTGGTCTTTTTGCCATAATTATTCACCCTATTACATTTTACTGTTCACCTTTCCTCTTGGATATGTCTACACTGTTCTATCAGTTGACTAAAATAATTCATATGTATATGTTGACAACTAGCCGCTTTTTTTGTATAGTATTATTAAAAGGGGGGAAATGTTTATGTTACATAGCATGCGTATTCGATAAGCATTGAAATTAAAAAAGATTTTTCCCATTTTCAATATGGGCTTTTTTGTCATGCTTATTTTGCGTATGCTATACAACAAAACTAACGATGTATAGACATAGTATAAAAACTATGCCTTAATTTTGTTGTAGTGTTATATGTATAAATGCAGGTCAATGCTCATGTTGAGAATTGACCTGTATTTTTTTGCGCAAAAGGAGAAATATTATGCTTGAAAAATATTGGATAAAATGTCCAATTTGTAACGGAAAGACGAGGGTTCAAGTATTTTATAATACGGTATTAAGAAATTTTCCTCTTTTCTGCCCTAAATGTAAATTAACACATATCGTTGATGTTGAAAAATTAGAAATCATAATCAAAAACTCTGAAAAACAAACTTTTTAATTTTGAAAAGGAAGGATATTAAATGAAACACTTACCTAAAAGTACACCTACGGAAATATTGAATGACCCATACGGATTTACTTACAAAGAAATGTCGGAAGTAATTGGAGAGGATAAAGCAAGAGCCTTATATGCGAAATTGTATAAACAGCCATTTCACAAAAAAAATCTATCAATATCAACAAAAAAAGTCTATAAAAGTAGCGATACTGAAAAGTATGTTTATGAATTGAAAGACAACAGGTATATCGAAACGGTTTTTATTAAACGGCGAGATGGTGGGACTGTTTGCGTAAGTACGCAAGTTGGTTGTTCTGTTGGCTGTATTTTTTGTGAGTCCGGACGCAATGGTTTCGTTCGTAATCTAACACCGTCTGAAATTGTGCAGCAGGTCATATTGATACGTCAAAAAGTAAATCGTATCGTTTTTATGGGAATGGGAGAACCTTTATTCAATTACGACAACTTGATTGCAGCAATCCATATTCTTCGAGATAGAAATGGACTTAACTTTCCAACCGACGGCATTACCATATCAACAGTTGGTCCAGTTAATCAATTAAAAAAATTGCGCGAAGAACATCTAAAAATTCAGTTGACAATATCTTTACATGCAGCAACACAGGCTGTGAGAAACTGTATCATTCCTCATATGCACATGTACGCTATTGAAGATGTTGTTAAGCAAGCATTGTCCTATTCACAAAGGCATAATCGAAAAGTGGTATTTGCGTATTTGCTTTTACCAGGTATAAATGACCGTTCCTCAGATATAAGGCAACTTGCAAAATGGTTTAAGGGCAAAAATGTTATGATTAACGTGCTGCAATACAACCCGACGAGTAATTCAAAAATTAGAGCACCACAAAAACAAGAAATGGTTGCGTTCAAACATCAATTAGAGCAAACAGGACTTGAAGTTACCATGAGAGTTTCTCATGGTAGAGAGATTAAAGCAGCTTGTGGACAGTTAGCTAATACATATAATAAAGCCAAAAAACAACAAAAATAATTTAATTAAAAGAGCCAGACGCACAGACGCAGAGCCGATAATATGCAGTTTGAAATACTGCTGTTATCGGCTCTTTTTTGATTTAATTTGTGCCCCCAATAACCATATTGGAGCAAAATCAGAACTGTTGCTTGTCGTTCTTTGATTTCCGCAGCAGCTTTGAAAAATCAAAGCCGCCGTTTCTTTTTATCTTCTCAAGAAATGACGCGGTATCACTGTTAAAAGCGGCGGCTAAAGGAGGTAGCCGCCATGAAGCACATACCATATCGACAAAATCCGACGGTCATTGACACATCAAAAAAAGCCCGACCACCACCGGGGGAAATTACGCTTGTATATATGAACTGTCTAATCATCTAAATACTACTCACAATACCAATGCGCCTGTCCGGGCTTTTCGGACAGGCGCATTTTGCTGCTCAAAAAATTTTTTGAAGAAATTTCAAAAAATCTTCGGCGTTTTTGAAAACCGCCGTATTGCCCCGCGAAAAGGGGGAAGCACCACCAACTTTCCAACGAGAAAGGAGGTGAGAATGTGGAACCTAACAGTAGGGAGTTTTACAAACAGTGTGCTTTTCAGAAGTTTTGTAATACGGTACTTCACAATGAAGCGTGCGACACTCATAGAGAGCTTCGCAGACACAGGGCAAAGGAAGTGACCTTTTCCGACATGACCTTAGACGAAGCGCGACAGCTTCATACGTTTGATGAATATTTCAAACGGGAAACTGTTGAAACCGTCTTTGAGAAAGCCGGGAAGAAAATCACGCCAAAGCTGCTTCTTGAAGCAATCCGTACTTTGCCGGAAGAAAAGCGCAAAGCCATACTGCTGTATTACTTCGAGGGAATGAACGATACCGAGATTGCGGAACTGTTCAATACGTCGAGAAGCACGATACAGTACAGGCGGACAAGCTCTTTTGAGAGATTAAGAAAATATCTGGAGGAAAATGCTGATGAATGGGACGAATGGTAACGAACCCGGCTACCCGGAAAATGCCCTTGTTCCCTATCCTGTCATTGTGGTAGCGACAAAGGGCGACCCGGACGCTATGAAGATTGTCTTGCAGCATTTCAGCGGCTACATAGCCCGCCTCTCCATGCGGAAGCTGTACGACGAGCGCGGGAATGTCTATTTCGGCGTAGACCACGACATTCGGGAACGGCTGCAAGCAAAACTGATGATGGCTGTCCTCACCTTTAAGGCAGAGGAATAAACCGCAGCGGCGGCGGGACGCTTTCTCTCTCCCCCTTTTCCGTTCCGCTGCTGACGCGGCAGCAAAGCCATTCTGAACCTTGACAAAGAAAGCGGCGCAAGATAACGGCGGCGCAGCATAGGGCAAATCGGATACGTTCCTTTTGCGCCGAGCCATACGGCGGGTGCGCCATGACGCTATCCGGGTGAGGTTATCCCCGCCCGGACAGCCGAGCGACCAACACCGCGCCGGAAAGCAAGTGTAGCGGCTTGCGGGCGACGACACGCAGAATATACAATGATACTTCCTTACAGCCACAGTCCGAGCGTTAAGAGCGTCGCAGGCAATGGGTAGGGCTGCATGAGAACCATGCCGGGGTGAAATTCCCATGAGGTTATGCTAATAACCGTCCGATTAAAGCCTTTGTTTTATTGAATAGTGGACTTGCTGCTATTCATAGACTGTATTATATGTTTGCGAAAGAAAGGGGGATTTTCTTTGACGCAAAACCAAACGCCCGTTACCACAACGGAGCATAAAATAGGAAAAGTTACTTACCTTGTATGTTCGTCCGCAAGTGAACGCGCAACGGACACACTGGATAAAAAGATAAAAAAACTCATTCGCAAAGACATGGAACTGAACCCCGCAAACGCCCGGAAATAGGGCGTTTCTTCACATTTTATACATGACACAGGCAGCGGTATGTGGTATAATATAGACAGTACAAATGCCATGCTTGTCTGTCGTCGGAAAGGAGGACAAAATGTTACAGACAGACAAGATTACCGCTTTATATTGCAGATTGAGCCAGGAAGATATGCAGGCCGGGGAAAGCGAGAGCATACAGAACCAAAAGATGATTTTACAAAAGTATGCTGACGAACACCACTTTTTCAACACGCGCTTTTTCGTAGACGACGGATTTTCCGGCGTGAGCTTTGAGCGTGAGGGGCTTCAAGCCATGCTGCACGAAGTTGAAGCCGGGAACGTGGCGACCGTCATAACAAAAGACCTCTCCCGTCTGGGACGTAATTATCTGAAAACCGGGGAGCTGATAGAGATTGTTTTTCCCGAATATGAAGTGCGCTACATTGCCATTAACGACGGTGTAGACACAGCAAGGGAAGATAACGAGTTTACCCCTCTGCGGAACTGGTTCAACGAGTTTTACGCCCGCGACACTTCAAAGAAAATCCGGGCTGTCAAACAGGCAAAGGCGCAGAAAGGCGAGCGCGTCAACGGGCAAGTGCCTTATGGGTACATAGCTGACCCCAACGACCGCAATCATCTATTGCCCGACCCGGAAACGGCGCACATTGTAAAACAGATTTTCGCTATGTATGTGCGCGGCGACCGTATCTGCGAAATCCAGAACTGGCTACGGGAACATGAGGTATTGACTGTTGCAGAATTGCAGTACAGGCGCACAGGAAGCCACAGGCACCCCCGCCCACACCCGAATTGTATTTACAACTGGCCGGATAAGACGCTCTATGACATTCTGGCGCGTAAAGAGTATTTGGGGCATACCATTACAGGCAAGAGCTATAAGGTATCTTACAAATCGAAAAAGACGAAGAAGAACCCGGAGGAAAAGCGTTACTTCTTCCCCAACACACACGAACCCTTGATTGATGAAGAAACCTTTGAGCTTGCACAGAAACGGATTGCCACCAAACACCGCCCTACAAAGGTTGATGAAATTGACATTTTTTCGGGGCTTCTCTTTTGCGGGGACTGCGGCTATAAAATGTATCTGCAACAGGGAGCCGGGACACTGGAACGCAAACACGCCTACACTTGCGGCAAGTATCGAAACAGGATAAGGACTGGCGAGCTTTGCACTACCCATTATATCCGAAAGAGCGTCCTTAAAGAACTTGTCCTTGCCGATTTACAAAGGGTATTGTCCTATGTGAAAGAGCATGAACAGGAGTTTATCGAAACCGCCAACGAGTGCAGCGCAAAGGCAGTACAAAAGACGCTGACGCAGCAACGGAAAGAGCTTGACAAGGCGCAGAGCCGGATTAGCGAGCTGAATATCTTGTTCCGCAAGCTCTATGAGGACAACGCTTTAGGGAAACTTTCAGATGAACAATTTGCTTTTCTGACTTCCGGCTATGACGAAGAAAAAAAGACGCTGACCCGGAGGATTGCGGAACTGTCACAGGAAATTGACAACGCCACCGAGCGCAGCGCGGACGTGAAAAGGTTTGTCGCACTGGTACGCAAATACACCGCCATTACCGAACTGACCTACGAAAACGTCCATGAATTTATTGACCGCATTCTTATTCACGAACTGGATAAGGAAACGAACACCCGCAAAATCGAAATCTTTTATAGCTTTGTCGGCAGAGTTGATACAGGCGACAAGCCTACTGAAAGTATCTCCTATTTCAGACAGATTGGAGCCGACGTAAAGAGTTATGCTATCTAACATACATCAAAAAGAGGTAAGATAACACCCTCTGCAAAAAAGGTTACGTTATCTTACCTCAACAAAGTTGGTGCCAGACCAACCATCATCGATATATTCGCCAACAACGGTCAACCCGTGTTCCTCTGCATACTGACGAAGCATCATGCGCTGGGTCTGGATGCTGCCGCTTTCACCCTGCAATTCATCGTCACGGCTTAGTCTAAGGTACAGTGCAGTGTTATAGATCATCGTATTGTTAGGCTGTTTCATAGTAGAGCCTCCTTCTTAAAAGAAACAGCCCACGCTTACAATACTTCTGCTTCCATTATACCGTAAGTGTGGGCTGGATTCAATTCGTTTTTATCATCAGGCGCATCGGTTAGCTGAATACTGAATCACATCTTCCAGCAGTGTGCCGACTGATTTTCCATTTTCTGCGAAATGTTCGGTCATTTTGATTTTGGTGTTGCCACAGTAAAAATAGAGCGTACCGTCTGGCTCTTTAACATAGTAAGACGTGTTCTCAAGAGTAGGTTCGGGACCCGCGTACTCCGAATCCTGCCATTCTTCGAGTAAATTGACAGGTGGTTCACAAATAGGCTCATAACAGGAGCAAAGGTCAATCGCATCGTTCATCATATCAGTGCTTCTATTATCCATTCAGTATCCTCCGAAAATCAAAGTTCCATATCCTGCCCATGCCTGCGGTTTCGCTGTGGCACATTCATGGTGCACTCCTGCTTGGGGGCAAGAATCTTTTCCAGAAAACCGCGCACCAGTTCTGGCGCACGGCGCATAGCATCCAGATAGGGTTTCACGTCGTACCACAGGTCGTGGTACTTGTTGCTCCAACGAACGGCCTCCTTCTTGGCCGTGGAAAGTTCTTCTTTCAGGCGACGGTTCTCCACGTCCATCATATAGCCGTGGTCAGCCTGTTTTTTTAGCTTGGAAAATTCTTCTTCGGTCAGCGAATAGTTGCCGAGGAATGTGCGCTTGCCAATATAATCCAGATCGCGCGCATGAATGAGGGCTTCTTTCGTGAGTGTAGTCTTTTTCTGAACAGCGGCAAGTTCCTTCTCCTTTTTGGAGAGGGTCTGACAGGTTTTAGCAAGCGACTGTGCTTGCTGGTCGGCTTGAGCAGTCAGGGTGTCCAGCCGTTCCTGCTCCCTCTGAACTTTGAACTGGGTGACGGTCAGGTGTTCTTCGGTGCTGCCGCGTTCACCGCGCTCTACATCCGTGTACCCGGCGTTGCGCATATAGTTGAAGAAATCGTCTTGCAGGACACTGTACGACTTCTTCAGGACGGGCTTGCCATTCTTTTGCAGGACAGGCTTTCCGGCATCGTCCAGCAAGGGCTTGGATGCCCACTTCTTGCTTCGGCTGACCTGCATGACGGTCTCCTTGATTGTGCCGACCAACGCCTTGTCCTTGCAGCGTTTCGACCAGAGGATCTGCTTTTCAACCACAGGCACATAGACCACATGGAGGTGGTAGTGGTAGACCTCCCGGCCTAGTGCTTCGGTCATGGCACGGTTGATCTCATCGGAGTGCATGACTGCCGAAAGGATATACTGCTCACCACCAACGATCTGAACGGCTGCTCTGTAGGCATCCTCATAGAACTGTTTGGCGAACTCATAGCCGCCGTGGTTGTCAAAGTAGGCTGAGTTGACATCAAAGACAAGTTCGCAGTAATGGGTGGCATCCGGCTTCAGGCCGCGCGTGGAGATGGTTCCATCGGCTTCCAGTTGGGCGAACAGGTCAGTATGGCTGGCGGTTGGCTTCTTGAAGTGGACGTTCCATGCAGCGCGCTGGGGGATAATGTCGGGGTTCCGATAGCTGTCCTTTTCACGCTCGTTGTGCTGCTGGGTGTTGCCAACAGCCTTATCCGAAACGGCGAGATTTCGGACACTGGTGCGGTCAATACCATCATTTCTTGCCAAAAGGCATCCCTCCTTTCAAGGTTCATCGGGAGGTGACGGGGAACGGAGATGCACTTCTGCGGAAGTGTAATAACCCACTATGACACTTTCATCCCTGCGGTCTGCAAAGTGTAGTGGGCTCTCCGAGGGGAAACGTCTCCTGCGGGAGAGTTACAATCAAGTTCGCACAATGCGAACTTGATTGCTCCGTACGCATCTGAAAAAATTGCGTACGGAGTTCAAATAACCTGTACGGTTCGTACGGTGTACAGAAATGCAAAATACAAACGATACCACGTTTTAATTTGCTTCAATTCGCCGTACAGGTGCGTACAAGTACAGACCGTACAGGTTGTACGAACTTCTTCCGTGAAAAAATGCACTTTTTACGGGCAGGGGTGGACAAGCGGCTCGATGCCTACAAAACCCCGCACCCTGCGGCCACCGGGCAGGTAGATGTTGTTGGTGGCTTCAAGGTTGTAGCGACGGTCATTCTGGCGAAGTTCTGCGCTGAAACGGATCGCCGATACGCTGTGGCAGGCGTTGTCCTCGCACCATTGTTTATAAATGTCATAGAACTCCTTGGAGCTGATGGAGTAGTCCGCCTTGAAACGGAAGTAGCCCTCGGACTCCATAAAGTCGATGACATTGTTGCTGCTGCGCTTGATGGTGTCCACGTTGGCGGCGGCTCGTTCGCTGACCGTGAAGCGGAAATCATTCTGCACCAGCCGGTGCAGCCCTTCCAGACACCAGAGCAGGATGCCCTCCAACTCGGCGCACATCTTCTCCACAAGGAAGGGGTCATCCGTGCGGTCGGCAGGCTTGTCCTTAGTGGTCAGGATAAGCTGGCGGCGAAAGAAACCGTCCGAATGGTCATACAGCGAGGTCAACGCACCGTTGCCGAAGCAGAGGAACCGGGCGTAAATGTCCCGCTGGTAGCTCTGGACACCTTTGCGCTCCAAGTCCAGCTTGGCTTCGGCGGTGACGATGGTCTTGATATAGTTGGTCTTGGGCAGGGCGTTCATGTCCATGTCATCGTCGATCATCAGCAGGCGGCGTTCCAGATCGGCACGGGCAAAACGGTTGTTCTCGACTTTCTGGACGCTGCCGTTGCTGGCGGCATCTCCCATGAGCCGCTTGAGCACCAGCCCGATGCGGGACTTGCCCTCGCCGCCCTTGCCGACAATGAGCATCATCTTCTGTCCCTTGGTGCTGGGGATCAGGCAGTAGCCCAGATATTCCTGCAAGGTGGGGATGTCGGCATCGTCCAGCAGCTCGTGCAGAAAGGTCAGCCAGTGATCAGGGCTGGCGGCTTTGGGGTCATACCTCACAGGCAGGCGGTTCTGGCAGAACAGGCGGCTCTCCTGAAAGGTACCGTCCGGCAGATGGTACACGCCGTTCTGGAGGTGGATGCAGTCCTGTTCGATGGGGAACGGGTCGGAAAAGGCCAGCAGCTTGATGGTCTCCAGAATGTTGGTGACCTTTTTGGACAGGCCGGAGGTGACATATTCCTCGATGTTCTCCAAGATGCGCTGCTTGATCTCGCTCTCGTCCTCCACCGGGCCGTCCAGCGTGTACAGTGTTCCGTTGACGCATTTCAGCGGCCACTGTTCCAGAAAGGCACGGCCAAACTGGACTTCGTCAATTTTCTTGCCGTTGTACCAGTCCGGCCATAAGGGGTTGCGGGAAATGTTTTTCTTCATAGGGTGGTTCTCCTTTAGAAAAGTGAAGTGGCGGGTCTCACGGTGAGACCCACCACTTCGGGTGAATAAATTATCAGGCGCACTTCGCCAGAGCAAGGCGGTCGGTGCGCTCCTCCAGCATCAGCAGGTACGACCCGGACAGCAGCCGTGCAGCGGCATCGGCCTTCTGCTGGGGCGTTCCGAATGCAACGCAGTCCGTCAGGTGCTCGATGGTCTCGGTCATGTGGAGGGCTTCCACGAACCGCTCGTCCAGCGGTTCTTCCGGGCTGGCGGGCTTGTAACGCTCTCGCCAGTCGTGCAGCAGGTCGAGATAATCGGTCAGCACCCGCAGGCAGTAGGCGATGTCTGCCCACTGCTCGTCTGTCAGGCCGCGCTTGGGCGGCGGCAGGGCAATGGCGTTGGCGGGCGGCTTGTCCGGGTCAAGCCAGAGCTTGTCGGGGCGGGGCCCCTCCATCTTGCTGACGCAAGACCGCTCTGTCACTTGCAGTCCCCACTGGGGACTGCATTGCTTCGCAAACGCGAAGTCATTTATCAGCTTCTCGGCGGCTTGCCGGGGGTTCAGGTCGAACAGCTTGGCGGTGAGGTCGATGGCATCGCCGTTGGCTCCGCAGCCAAAGCAGTAATAATAGGTGTCGTTCAGCATCATACTGGGGTGGTTGTCGGAGTGGAACGGACAGCACACCATGCCATGGCGGTCTGGCTCCATGCCGTACATCTCTCCCACCTGCCGAACGGTGATGGCGGACTTGACAGTTTGATACAGGCTCAAGGGCATTCCTCCTTTGTTTCGTGCGTTTCACCAGAGTACCCAGCGTGGGAACTCTGGTGTTTTTTGCTTCCTGCCTGAATATACGGAAAATTTTGCAGGAAGGGCGAAAAAGCGGCAGGACTGCAACGGAAAAAGAAAAATGCCCTCACCAGTTGCAGATTTGCAACAGCGAGAGCAGCGAAAAAAGTCGTATTGAACAGAACGGGCAGATATATTATAATAAGTAAAAAGATTGAGCTTTCAAAAGGAGGGCCGACCACATGGCACAGGAATATCTGCCCGCACCATCCAACGTCCGTCTTGCGGACTTGATGAAAGAACATAACATCAACCAACAGGAGCTTGCCAAGGAGATCGGCTGCTCCAAGAGCACCATAAACCGCTTTATCAGTGGGGCAAAAGGAACCCTGACCCATGAGCAGGCACTGAAAATCGCAAGGCTGTTCAACGTATCTACGGATTTTCTGCTGGGAGAAACAAATATCCCTGATCGCAAAAACTACGACATTGCCGAACTGGGCTTGTCCGTAGAAGCAGCAAAGAACCTCTACACAGGGCGCGTCAATACAGAGGTAGTCAACTTGCTGCTGGAAAACGCCCGCTTTGCAGAGCTTACTTACCGTATAGCACAGTATTTTGATGATACGTTTGCGTCCGGCATTGCGGCACAGAATGCCATGCTCACGACATTGAGCACCCTGCTGCGCACAAAGGTCAAAACCCCGGCAGCAGCTAAAGCCGCAAAGGACATCAGCCTTCGGAGAAAGCCAGTGTATCAAGGCGACCTTGATGACATTGAGATGTACTTCATGGCGGCGGTCAAGGAAATCAAAAAGGGCATCGGGAGCCATTACGCCGAACAGGAAGCTATGAGCAAGAAAGTGGCAGAGAAAATGTTTACGGAATTGACAAAGGGGCAGGACGTGCAGCACCCAACGATTACAGCAGAGCAGTTGACGGATGCAATGTTGGACAGCGTTTCGGGCATGGAGGGAGCTACGCCGGAAGCACTGGAGCAGCTGCGGAGTGGCCTGTTGGGAATCTTGCAGTCTGCCGCAGAGCAGGAAAACGCCTATGAAGCAGACGAATGAACGGCTTTGTGCGCTGGCACAGAAAGGCGATGCCGCCGCACTGGACAGCCTGATCGAAAACAACAAGTCCTTTATCGGCAAGGTGGCAAACGACCTCTTCCGCAGCATGAATCTGGCACAGTCTGGCTTGAACCTTGACATAGACGATTTGAAACAGGCGGGCAATCTTGGCTTATGGAAGGCCGTGCCAAAGTTCGATGCAGCGCGCGGCATGAAGTTCCTGACTTATGCGGCTCCTGCCATCCGTAATGCTATGATGGACATGGTGCGGGATGCCTTTGCCGCTTTTGAGCAGCGGATGGTGACAGAGGACAAGTGCTGCCAGCGCGTTTCGCTGGACGATGTTCTGCCGGGAGAGGAACAACTGCGGCGCATCGAAGCCATAGCTGACCCTTATGCCATGCAGCCACAGAGCATTATGGAGGAACAGGAATCGCGACGGGAGCTGTACGATGGTCTGAACCGGCTGACCCAGCGCGAGCAGACTTATCTGCTGTACCGCTATGGCTTCACCGATGGCGAGGAACATCCGCTGATCGGCACGGCGATATACTTTCACCTGACAAAAGGCCGCGCCAAAAAGACGGAGGAACAGGCTATGGATAACCTGTGGTTGGAACTGCCGTGGTGGTTTATATGAATAGGCAGAGAGATTGTATTAAATTGAGTGAATTACGATAGAGAACAAAAGCTAATCTTCCCTTGTTCGACGCTCTTTAATAATCTTATAAATTGGAAACCAATAGACAATAACGATGATAAGGCATGTGATTGCTAACGCACTATAGATGAAAGATTTCATAAGCACAGCCATAATCATAAAGATGAAAAAAAAGAATATCCACGGCGACTGTGCTGATTTATACAAAGCTAGTTTATCTTCAAGGGTAGTATATAATTCAAATGGCTTTCCATCATTCTTTTTTTCGACAATCAATAATTCTTTGTTAAGTGTCGTCTTAGGCGTTGATAGCTTTCCACCTGATTCAGCCCACGGACGAAATTGTACTTTGGCAAGAGAGTAGTTTAGATTAATGTTCTTGAAAAAAACAACGTATCCTAAGCTTTGAAGAAATTCAACATACTTGTCTGAGCTTTCACGACTCTTGTGACCAATATAATCAATCTTATATTGATATTCCCCCGGAGTGCATGTTTCAAACTCATAGATAGCCCGTGATGTATTTATTAAGTGATACCCTTGTTGGGACATTCTATTAAGCCATTTCTCTTGTAAGGATAATAGACAACCAAAAAAACGTACCTTTTTGTAGCGCATATTAAATCTCCTTTGAAATCCTTTCCGCTAAGTCGATTAATTGATGAAGTCGATCTATTTCGGTTTGGACAGCCTCCTTTCCAGAAGGTGTTATTAAATATACTTTTTTTCTGCTTGTACTTTCAGTGCTTTGTAATTTAATCCATCCTTTTTGTTCTAACGAGGATAGAGCACCATATAATGTCCCTGCTCCTAATAATACCCTTCCGTTTGTTACTTCCTCAACAAATTGAATGATTGCATATCCATGCCTTGGTTCATAAAGGGACAAAAGTATTAAATCTGTAACTTCTGTAAGGGTTCCCCCTTGCACATAGTCTTTCATAGAACCTCCGCTTCGAATATGTGCCCTTTATCCAAATTGATTGTCACATCGGCTAAATCCACTATATTTTTGTCGTGTGTAGAAATTATAATGATTCGATTTTTCTTTATTGAGGTTAAATATTTTTTGAGGTCATCAATACTGTCTTTATCCAATGCAGAGGTTGGCTCATCCAATAGAATTATAGAAGGATTGTGCACCAATGCTCGCATAAGCGTTATTTTTTGCTTCTCGCCACCAGATAGAGTAATGAATCTATTGTCGATAGGAGTGTCGACACCTTTTTCTAATTTATCAAACAACCCGCGTAAATGTAAGATGGAAATCAACTTATTCCCAATGACTGTATCGTTGTGCACAGAATCAAGATAGATGTTGTAGCGTATGGTGTCATCGAATACAATTGGCGTTTGCTCGCAAAAACCAATCAATGTGCGGCGTAAAGTGTAAACATCAAGTGCTTTAATAGAATAATTATCGTAATAAATATCCCCGATGATATCACTGTTGTATAATCCAACGATGGCATTGAGTAACGAGCTCTTTCCGGAACCATTTGCGCCCATCAGAACATATATCTTTGACTGTTCGAATATTAGGTTTACATTGGATAGTATTTGCCTCTTGTTCAAAATAAGTCCAAGATTATTGAGTTTGATCTGTTTGACCTGCTTTGGACAAGTATCCCCAATAAGCTCCTCTGGAATATCCAGTAGAGCATTTAGCCGCTCGTATGAAACATTGGTATCTTGAATGTTTTTTCCAAGAGAAAAAAAGTAGCGAATAGCTGAAAGCGTCATTGAAAAATAAGTGGTGATAATAGTGAATTCTCCTATTGTCATTTGTGATTGAATGACTTTGAATCCCCCATATATAAACAAAAAAATGCGTCCAATAGTTATAATAACTGTATCCCAAGCAGAGAATTTGTATGACTCTTTTTGATACTTTAATGCAGAGCACATTAAAGTATCAAAATATGAAGTCATTTTATCCGAAAATGAATTAACAATTGAAAACAGTTTGATTTGTTTTATGGTTGAGAGTTGGCTGTACAACTTCGAAAAAAAGAAAGCCTGACTTTCTTTTAAATTATAGCTACTTCTGTACAGTGGAGCTCTGAGAAAGAAGTATCCTATGCAGTAAAAAGGAATAAGAATAAAAATAAATAGAAAGATTGCGGGATTGTATGAGAAAACAATAAAAAGGCCCAACACGATTGTAAATAAATTAACGATGATGTTTTGAAAAAGAGAAATGCAAAAGGTCGAAACAACATTTGAGTCGCTATTTATCTTTTGACTGAGAGAAGAGACGTCTTTTCCGGCGAAAAAAGATAAAGAAACTTTCTGTAAGTGTACAATAACTTTTCTGTTAAGATCAAATGCGATAGTGGTTTGAAGTTTTGCATATAGTCTATTGCAAATATATCCTATAAATAGTCCTAATAAACTGGCAACGGCAAAGATAACTGCAAATAAGAGGATTCCGTTTGCTCCATTTCCACTTGTCAGAAAATCTATGAACGTACCATTGATATATGGAACAATCAATGAAAAGATACTTGAAAAGATGCAAATTGCGATATAAAGAAAAAGCTGTCTGCGGCATTTGACAAGTGAATTTTTACATAGATTAAAAAAACGATTCAAGTTATTTACTTTTTGACCTCCACATTTGTTTTGATCTTTTCGTTCACAAAATGCAAAATTTGCTTTTCAACAACGCCTTTCGTTTTAAAACAACCTGGCGCATGATACGTTTTAGATTGATTGTAACTAACGGAACCGCAACCGCCACCACAGACCGGTAGATACACGCATTCTCGACATTCATGATTCTCCAAAGGGTCTCTTGTCATCCAATCGTAGAATGCGTATGTTTTATTGATAAGATTACCCTCGGAATCAATGGTTCCAACTCTATGCTGCTCAAATCCTGCGTGTTCCCAGCATTTATAAACGGAACAATCTGGAGTAACTGTAAATTGGCTATCACTATATAATCCGCAGAACATCCATCGTTGCATTGGACGGGGAGTACAAGCAAATCCGTTTACTTGTAATTCATTCCACAGGTGCTCAAGAACATCGCTAATTTCACTATCGGCAAAGCAGTTTCCAGCATAAGAGGAGCAAGCACTTGTCGAACTTCTAACAATGCCAAAATCAATAGAGGCACAAGTTAAGTTTTCACCATATTTTCCCAAGTATTTTAAAAGCGTGTCAGTATCATTAATATTTGTTTTATCAATGTTGATTCTTATGACGGCATTGATCTTGGGGTATGCAAGAACCTTCTTAATGGAATCTATAACGTCATTAAATGAGGGATTCCCGTTCTTATAAGGTCTTCTGGAATTGTGTGCTTCAGGCATTCCGTCAAGTGTAATTTGAACCATATTACAATTATGTTTAGAAAGTTGCTGGAGTACATAGTTATTCAGTAATGTTCCATTTGTTATTATGCCACATGAAAAGGAAATGCTATTTTGGGTGCAGTAGCTATGAAGTTCATCAAGAATGAACAAGCCCTCTTTAATATTAACTAAGGGTTCTCCTCCAAATAATACAATATACATGGACTTTGAACGTCTGCTTTTAGCTTCGTTTTTCATGAATTTTATATATTGGAGCGCATGCTCATGATCCATGGTTTCGTTTTTTTCCCCGGCACCTTCATAACAATATACACAAGAGAAATTGCACGACCAAGTTAATATAATAGTTGAGGAAAGCACTTCTGAAAAATATTTGTTTCGATTGTTAAAATATGAAAAATATCGTAGTTCATCAACAGTGTCTTCAATGATAACGCCAGCACGAGAAAACAATTCGCGGCTGCGGCAATCCAAAGACGAAATATCATTTTTCTTGATGGAATCGAGTGCTTCATAGGAAAGAAAAAATGTATTTCCCGTGAATGTATTAAAAAGAATTGGCTTATCCGTTCCTTTTTCAAACAGGACTAAATTATATCTTGAAAATTTCATATAATTACCATAGCATAGCTGCCTCGATTTAAACCTTTAAATCTGACATTGTGAAATTTTTGAATCCTAAGAAATTTTAGTCATCGAGAGAGAATGGGCCGGGAGCCGGTGTTAGGTTGAAAATACAACCGTCAACTGTACAAGCATTGATGCAAACATTCGCAACACAGCCCGCAGTTACACAAATATCTGCTGGACAGGCATTGGCACCACAGGCAGCAGTGCCACAAGCATTAATTGCGCATCCGGCATCAATAGGGCAGGCAACAGCCACACAGCCATCGTTTGAAGACTGCGTTGTATACGCATTACCGAGGTATTCAGTTTCCATGAGAAATCTCCTTTTTTTGTGCGTGAAACTATTCATAGGAAGCAGCTATGCTATGTGGCTTAGTCACTATGAAAGCTCATTTACGATGAGGTTGATGCTTCACGAAACCGTTCGGCATGGAGAATCGTACACATTGATTCGTCCAAGCTAATTATATCGTTAACCGTAATAGTAATCAAGAGTTTATAAAGCGTGTCTTTGAATTTTGTGACATTGAACAGGTTATAGAAAAGCTTTTTGTGAAATATCATGTCAAATATTGTAAGCGTGGGTTACACTTAGTAAGTGGTATCTTTAATTAAGGGAAACGGGATACACCACTCCCAGCATCTACCAACTGGTTGCAATCTGCCACGCATTGAACATCAAGGAAGGACCTTCCTACTTTACAAAGACCTTTCAGAAACCCGCCCTTCTAAATGCCATCGGGCAAAAAAAGGTCGCTGAGTACGAAATGGACTTGATTGCATCTCGGCGCTACCAGCCAGGCACAGAAGAGCCTGCGAAAATCGACTGCATAATGATGCCAGTATCAGAATTGCCAGTATCGGCAGGTCTAGGAGCTTTTCTTGAAGGTGAAATGTTTCAGCAGATACAAGTGCCTGCCAGTAGCGTTCCGGCTGGTGCCGA
Organism: Faecalibacterium sp. Marseille-Q0746; assembly: GCF_017377595.1. Lineage (NCBI taxonomy): Bacteria > Bacillati > Bacillota > Clostridia > Eubacteriales > Oscillospiraceae > Faecalibacterium > Faecalibacterium sp. Marseille-Q0746. The sequence goes on from NZ_JAFREI010000019.1 coordinate 34,645, forward strand.
GTTCGGGATATACGTTAGCGGTGATAGTATGGAGCCACGTTATCATAGCGGACAGATCGTATGGGTAAAGCGCTGCGAAGAACTTGCATGCGGAGATATCGGGATATTCGTATATGATGACTGCGGATATCTGAAAAAATACGATGAACATACCCCAGATAAGTCCCAAGCAGAGTTCTTTACCGACAGCTATGGCGTGGTGCATAACCAACCGGTTTTGGTTTCTCTTAACACCAAATATTCGCCGATCCTTATATCTCCTGAGCAAAGATTCGAGGTTGTTGGAAAAGTTTTGAACTAAAAAGATGGGAGGAGTTTTCGTGGATACGATCAAACGTGTTCAGGATTTGATGCAAGCGCGTGATATGAATCTGTGTGTGTTGGCAAAGAAATGCGGAATATCGTATTCCACGATTCAAACCACTGCTCGTCGGGGAGGCCAGTTGAGCGTAGAGACGATTGAAAGAATCTGTCTGGGTTTGGGAATCACACTAAAAGACTTCTTCGATTCCTCATATTTGTAGTAAAAAGCCGCTCACCATGCTGGAAACCAGCACAGTGAGCGGCTTTAATACTGCTTCTATTTTATCCTTGGGCCATCTCCAGATAAATGTTAAGCTGCATCTGTCTGGCAATCCTATTCGTGATCCTTGGAATCGACATCAACCTGTGACAGTGCATTTCTCACATCCCTATTTACTTCTTCCAAAGCCTGTCTGATGGGTTTGTTATGGCTCCCCATCGCCGCAGCAATCCACAGGCGATTTTGAAAGATAAATCTCCTTCATTTTCATTTTCTGCTTAACGGCAGCAATAAAAAAGACCCCGCAGCGTATGATTTGACGCCGCGGGGTTTCTCAATTGTTCGGTTTGTATTGCAGCACCTTCTGGGAGAACGTCCGATCGAAGAACTGGATGAAGGGCCCAAGGCAGAACGCACAGATCAAGGTGCCAAGGCCCACAAGGCCACCCAGCAGCCAGCACAGCAGGGCGCTGAGCGCATCGGTGAAGATGCGGCACCCGAAGTACGGGCAGGGTGTGTAGTCCCGCAGACCGAGGGAAAGGTAATCGTAGGGCGCGATGCCGAGGTCGGCGGTCTGGTAGAGCGAAGCACCCAGCGCCGTGACCAGCACCGCCGCGATGACCCACGCCAACTGCACCGCCAGCGACGGCGCGTCGCCGAAGTGGGCGTGAATGGGGTCATAGAACGCCGTGACGATGTACCCGATGCAGATGCCGTTGACGAAGGTGCCAAGGCCGATGTACTTGCGCCCGAACCAGAATTCCAGCAGGAAAAACAGGATGTTCGTGCACAGGTTCTGGGTGCCCAGCGAGATGCCGAGCAGCTCCGCCAGCCGCATGTTCAGGGCGCTGATGGAGTCGTTGCCGAGGTGGGACTGCTTGAAAAGCGCAATGCCAAGGGCGATGATGACGATGCCCGCCACCATGCCCACCACCCGCCGGGCAGTCGGTTTGCGCAATGCGGTGCCGTTCATAGGGGATTCTCCTTTAGCGTTTCTTTTCCCCTATTATACGCCTACTTTGGGCGGGAGACAAACTATTTATGGAAAGATACAACGATATACGGGGGATCCGCCTTACCCCTTTAATCTCACCTCAATCCGTTCTTTCTCCAGCCCCTCCCCGATCACGATGAGCACTTCCTGCCCCTTGGGGATAGCGTTTGCCGTCAGGCCGTCGGCGGTGGCGTTCAGCTCCACCCAGCCGTTCTCGTCCTGTACGAAGCCTTTCGCCCGCAGCACATGGCCGCACGCGGGGTCGGTGAAGAGGGCCGGGATATTCTGTTCGAGCTGCTGGCACGAGAGGCCCAGCTCCAAAAAGTAGGCCGAACCAAAGGCCCTATGCGGTTGGCGTTACCCGCTTCTAATTATAGCAAAAGGAGGTTCTTTTTCTACCGTTTCAACGCTACGGCTCTATTCTTCCACAAGCATAGCTTGTGGTTTTCTATATGAAGAAAGTTGCTGGAGAAAAAAATTCTCCAGCAACTTTGTCTTTGATGAATAAAGGAAATTTTTTGTTTAACTATTCTCACTATTATTTGGTTTAGTGATTTTCTTCTTCTTTGGAGAAACCAGTTTGTGACCGGAATAAATGGACATGCCCATACAAAGCAATGAAGAATAGGCAAAGTATTTATGCGCAGTCATAGATTTTTTGATTCCAGAATAAATGCATCCCAACATACAGAAAAGTGCGCCTAAGGACCAGTATTTATGTGATTTCATGATTTGATAACTCCTTTGATTTAACTGATTCAATTATAACGTTTTTTTACGAAAATGCAAGCATTACCGGGAACGCTTTCATGTGGATGCTGTGACTGCCGCTGCGGTCATGATCGGTGGGCATTACGAACAAGGCTCACATGTAGCATTCGACTCCGAATATCAGCCGGCACACATATGAGGACGGAAAATGTAGCAGCTTTAAAAAAATTGCTTTTTTCTGCTCAAAGTGCTACAATCGGAATATACCGAATACAAAGGGAGGAAAGCTCCCATGCCAAGACCGCCACGGTGCCGTCGAATTTGTGGCGTACCACAGGTCGATACATTCTGTCCCAACGGGTGCGGGAATACCGAGCCGATCCTGCTGACGCTGGACGAATACGAGGTCATTCGGCTGGTTGACTTGGAGCAGCAAACCCACGAGCAGTGTGCCGCTCAAATGGACATTTCCCGCTCTACCGTGCAGGAGATTTACGAAAGCGCACGGAGCAAGATCGCAGCGTATCTTGTCCACGGGAAACCACTGCACATCACCGGGGGAAACTACCGCATCTGCGGAGGACAGGAGACAGCTCACTGCGGCCGTTGCTGCCGGATGCAGAGAGCCAACATGGAAAATTCAGGCAAACTTTCAAAGGAGATTCCATTATGAAAATTGCAGTTGCCTATGAAAACGGTCAAATCTTTCAGCATTTCGGTCACACCGAGCAGTTCAAGCTTTATGAAGCTGTGGACGGCAAAATCACTCATGCGAAAGTCGTTGACACCAACGGCAATGGTCACGGCGCACTGGCAGGCTTCCTAATGCAGCACGGTGTGGACACTTTGGTTTGCGGAGGCATCGGCGGCGGTGCGCAGGCAGCACTCGCCGAAGCGGGCATCAAGCTCTACGGCGGTGTCAGCGGGGACGCTGACGCGGCGGTGAGCGCATTGCTCAACGGAAGTTTGGGCTACGATCCCAATGTTCACTGTGACCACCATGACCATGAGCACGGCGAGGCTGGTCACTCCTGCGGTGACCACGGCTGCGGCAAGCATAGCTGCCATTGATATGGAACGCACACTGACACAACTTCCGTTCTGGTCATCCTTGACCGAACGCGAAATGGACACACTACGCCGAAGTGCCTTTGTCCGTCATTATAAAAAGGGTGCGTTCGTTCACAGCAGCGACAATGAATGTCTCGGAATGCTGTTTATTCTTTCCGGCGAGATTCGCACCTATCTTCTCTCTGATGAGGGGCGGGAGGTAACGCTGTTCCGCCTGTATCCGGGCGAACTATGCGTGCTTTCCGCCTCCTGCGTGATCAGTCAGATCACCTTTGATACGCAAATGACTGCCGGAATGGATACGGACGTTCTGATTATCCCTGCAAATGTCATTGCTGCACTCAAGGAGAAAAATCTCCATGTCCGCTGTTTTCTCTATGAACTGGCAACGAAACGGTTTTCTGATGTGATGTGGGCGATGCAGCAGATCATGTTCAAGGGGCTGGATCAGCGGCTGGCAGAATTTCTCTTTGCCGAAGCTGAACGTACCGGCTCCGACACGATACGTATGACCCATGAGCAGATCGCCCAGCACATCAGCTCGGCACGGGAGGCAGTGGCACGGATGCTCAAAAGCTTCTCGGAGGACGGACTGGTGGAGCTGAAGCGTGGTGCAATCACGCTGCGGGATAAGAACAGACTAAATCGTCTAAAATAAAAAGGAATGTGACTTCGTCACGGAATAAAATCATAGATTTGCTACAATAAAAGCAGAAAAGCAGGAAGGAGTATCCACCATGAAAGAAACGAAATACGCAGGAACTCAAACCGAAAAAAACCTGATGGCTGCCTTTGCCGGTGAGTCCGAGGCACGCAACAAGTACACCTATTTTGCATCCAAGGCCAAGAAGGAAGGCTTTGAGCAGATCGCGGCACTATTCCTCAAAACCGCTGATAATGAGAAGGAACACGCCAAGCTGTGGTTCAAAGAACTGAACGGCATTGGCGACACCGCAGAAAACCTTCTCTCCGCCGCTGAGGGTGAGAACTACGAGTGGACGGATATGTACGATGGCTTTGCCAAAACTGCCGATGAGGAAGGCTTTCATGAGCTGGCCCAGCGTTTCCGCCTGGTAGCCGCCATTGAAAAGCACCATGAGGAGCGCTACCGCGCCCTGTTGCACAATGTGGAGATGGCAGAGGTCTTTGCCAAGAGTGAGGTCAAGGTATGGGAGTGCCGCAACTGCGGTCACATTGTGATCGGTGAGAAAGCTCCGGAGATTTGCCCCACCTGCAACCATCCCCAGAGCTATTTTGAAATTCACGCAGAAAACTATTAAAGAAAAGGAGAATTATCATGGATCAGAAGTTTTACATTTGCAAGCATTGTGGCAACATCATTGCCAAAGTTAAGGACGCAGGCGTCCCTGTTGTCTGCTGCGGCGAGCCGATGAGCGAGATCGTTCCCGGCACCACCGATGCCGCCGTGGAAAAGCACGTCCCTGTCTGGACGGTGGAAAACGGCATCGTCCATGTCAAGGTCGGCTCTGTGGAGCACCCCATGCTGCCAGAGCACTACATCGAATGGGTATCTCTCCAGACCAAGCAGGGCAATCAGCGTAAGGAACTGCATCCCGGCGAAAAGCCGGAGGTCTGCTTCGCGCTCTGCGAGGGCGACGAGGTCGAAGCGGTCTACGCCTACTGCAACCTCCACAGTCTGTGGAAAGCGTAATTCACCTTCTTAAAATCCGGTGCTCAAAAAGCACCGGATTTTTTTTATCAATGTAACCTCGTCACAGAAAAAGACTTTGTCCTGCGGTATGATAAAGCCACAATCAAGAAAGAGCTGGCGAACATGAAAATCAAGCTCAATCCCGATCAGGAGATTGTCAGCACCATCAGAAAAGGACTCAAGCGCACCGGCGGGTACTGCCCCTGCCGCAGGGAGCGCACAGAGGCAACCAAATGTATGTGCCAGGAGTTCAAGAATCCAATTGCAGATCCGGGCTTCGAGGGGGTCTGCCACTGTATGCTCTATTACAAATCCTTGTAGGATTAAGGGAGGAAAGCTATGCTGTCAAAGAAACTGGCTGCCATAGATAAGACGCGGTGTGTCGCCTGTGGTGTGTGTGAAAATACCTGTCCACTGGGGGCCGTCAAGGTGCGCCGTGGCTGCTACGCCGCCGTGGAGGCGGAACGCTGCGTAGGCTGCGGCAAGTGCGCAAAGCTCTGTCCCGTCGGCTGCATTGAGGTGAAAGTGAGGGCTGACGCATGAAAGCAAAGCATTGGTACGATTATCTGTGGGTATATGCCATCATCTATTTTGCACTGGGCTTTTTCAATATCCTGTTCGCGTGGCTGGGTATGATCGATTTTCTTCTGCCGCTGCTTTTAGCTATCTTTGGCGGGAACAAATTCTTTTGCAACCACCTCTGCGGACGGGGTCAACTGTTCAGCAAGCTGGGGACAGACCTTAAATGCTCCCGCTGCAAGCCCACGCCCCGCTGGATGTCCTCCAAGTGGTTCCGTTATGCCTTTTTGCTCTTTTTCCTGACGATGTTCGGCAACATGGTGTTCCAGACCTATCTGGTCGCTGCTGGTGCTACGTCCCTGCGGGAGGCCATTAAGCTGTTCTGGACATTCCGTGTGCCGTGGAGCTGGACTTATACAGCCGGTACGGTCACTGACTGGGTGGCGCAGTTCAGCTTTGGCTTTTATAGCCTCATGCTGACCTCTCTGCTGCTGGGTCTGATCGTTATGGTGCTCTACATGCCCCGCACATGGTGTGCGTTTTGCCCGATGGGAACCATGACGCAGAGCATTTGCAAGCTGAAAAACAAAGAATAAACAAAGATAACAGAACGGAGCCTTTCTCATGGCTGAACTGAAAATTACTGCTGCGAATTTTGAAAATGAGATACTGCATTCCGACAAGCCCGTCCTGCTGGATTTCTATGCGGACTGGTGCGGACCGTGCAAAATGCTCTCTCCCGTACTGCATGAGCTTGCCGAAGAAAAAAGCGGTACGCTCAAGGTGGGCAAGGTCAACGTGGACGAGCAGATGGAGCTGGCAATGCGTTTTCAAGGATCCAGCATCCCGATGCTGGTCGTATTCAAGGATGGAAAGGCCGTTGCCAAATCGGTCGGCGGCCATCGGCCTAAGTCGGAGATTGCCGCAATGGTGGAGGGCGCAAGATGAAAGTTGTGATCGTAGGCGGTGTGGCGGGCGGTGCTTCTGCCGCTGCCCGCATCCGCCGTTTGGATGAACACGCCCAGATCATCATGATCGAGCGCAGCGGCTATGTGTCCTATGCCAACTGCGGTCTGCCGTATTATGTGGGCGGTGTGATCAAGGAGCAAGAAGAACTGACACTGCAAACTCCGGAGAGCTTCTGGGACCGCTTTCGCATTGATGTACGGGTACAGCAGGAAGTAACTGCGATCAATCCCACAGAGAAAACCGTCACCGTTCACGCATTGGATAGTGGAAAGGTCTACACGGAAACCTATGACAAACTGCTTCTTGCCCCCGGCGCAAAGCCGACGGTTCCTGCGCTTTCCGGCGTGGACAGCGAGCGTGTTTTCACACTGCGCACCGTGGAGGATACCCTCCGCATCAGGCGCTTTGTAGAGGATCAGAAGCCGAAAACCGCTGTTTTGGCTGGCGGCGGCTTTATCGGTCTGGAAATGGCGGAAAACCTTGTGGAGATGGGCGTTTCCGTCACCATCGTCCAACGTCCAAAGCAGCTATTAGCGCCGCTGGATGCGGACATGGCGAGCTTTGTCCATGCGGAAATGCGCAGGCACGGCGTGACTCTGCGGTTGGGTGAAACCGTCACCGGATTCCGGCAGGACGGAGATTCCGTGCTGACGCTGCTGGAGGAAAGTGAGCCGCTGCGCTCCGACATGGTGCTGCTGGCCATCGGCGTCACGCCGGACACCCATCTGGCAAAAGAGGCCGGACTTGAGCTGGGCATCCGGGGCAGCATCGCTGTCAACGAGCGGATGGAAACCTCCGTGCCGGACATCTATGCTGTGGGCGATGCCGTAGAGGTCACCCATTTTGTAACCGGGCAGAAAGCGTTGATTTCGCTGGCGGGACCCGCCAACAAGCAGGGACGCATTGCCGCTGACAATATCTGTGGCGGCAATAGCCACTTTCACGGCTCTCAGGGCTCGTCTGTTCTGAAACTGTTCGGCTTGACAGCGGCCTCCACGGGGATCAATGAAAAAGCGGCGCAGGCAGCAGAGATCGCTTACGACAAAGTCGTGCTATTCCCGGCATCCCACGCTGCCTATTACCCCGGCGCACAGTCTATGGCAATGAAGGTACTGTATGAAAAGGAAAGCCTGCGGCTGCTGGGTGCGCAGATCGTTGGCGGCGAGGGCGTGGACAAGCGTATTGATGTACTGGCAACGGCCATTCGCTCAAAAATGAAAGCTTTGGAACTGACGGAACTTGACCTTTCCTATGCGCCGCCCTATTCCTCTGCCAAGGATCCGGTCAATATGGCCGGTTTTATGATTGAGGATTTGGAGAGCGGGAAAGTGCAGCAGTTCCACTGGAATGATGTTGAGGACTTGCCCTGCGATGGCAGTGCGACGCTGCTGGACGTCCGTACGGAAGGCGAATATCGGCGTGGGCACTTGAATGGATTCCGCAATATTCCACTGGACGATCTGCGGGAGCACTTGGACGAGTTAGAGCGGGACAAGCCTGTCTATGTGAATTGCCAGACTGGGCTTCGCAGTTATCTGGCCTGTCGGCTTTTAACGCAGTATGGTTTCAGCTGTTCCCATCTCTCTGGCGGATACAGTTTTTATCAGGTCGTAACACAAGAGCAGCAGACAGCGCGGAGCGCCTATCCCTGCGGAATGGAGAAACTATGAGTGAAAATTTATTTGGCTTGACGGTTGCGGCAGATAAAGGCTTAGATGATCTGCAGTGCCAGCGCCTTTTAAGCGAAAATCGCAGGTATCAGGAAGTCATGCTGCAATACCGATGTGCGCTGAAAGCACTGGAAAGCAGGTTGGAAATTCTAAACGAAGAGTTTTCATTGCAGCATGATCGCAATCCGATAGAAAGTATGAAAAGTCGCTTGAAGTCACCGTCCAGCATTATGAATAAGATGCAGAAGCGGGGACTTTCTCTGGATTTTCCGACCATGCAGGCAAATATCATGGATATTGCCGGTGTGCGGGTGATCTGCTCTTTCGAGGAGGATGTGTTCTTTTTGGCAAAGTGCTTAAAAGATCAGTCTGACATTGAAATCATCACGGAGAAAGATTATATTTCACACCCTAAGCCAAATGGCTATCGCAGTCTGCACCTGACGATCCGGCTGCCGGTATTCTTTGCGGAAAAAGAGATCCATGTGCCAGTGGAGATACAACTCCGTACAATCGCCATGGACTTCTGGGCAAGCCTTGAGCATACCATCCGCTATAAGAAAAATCTGCCGATAAATGCTGAAATCGAAACTGAACTGAAAGAGTGCGCCGATTCCAGCAGAGAGTGGGATGGTAAAATGGAACATCTACTGCACATCTTAACATAGTGCGTCGGATATAAAATGAAAAGCACGCACTTTGGTGCTTGCCTTGGACTTGCCAGGGATCGCCTCATCCGCCTTGGATGGACGATCCCTGCGAGCCCCAACCAATTCCTCCGCTTTCTGGTTTTCAGGCATAGTCTTTTCTGCTTTTGGCGGACTGCCACGGCACAGCTTTTTCGGCTTCTATAATTGTAAGGAACATGGCTTTTCGCTGAATTGAAAGCGAAGCTGACCCGGTCTGGGGCGGTCTGTAATAAAGCGATATTTTTTTGAAACTATCTTGACAAATTTTATCAAGATTGATATTATGGTATTAACAAGCAAGCGAAAAGAGGATGTGGAGCATGATCATCACCAAAGAGACGGACTACGCGCTGCGCATTTTGCGGGTGCTGCTGGACGGGAAGAAGCATTCGGTGGCCGAGATGTCGGAAACGGAATTGATCCCCAATCAATTTGCCTACCAGATTCTGCGCAAGCTCTCCGCCGGCAATTTGGTGCGGGTGAGCCGCGGCGCTCTCGGCGGCTGCGCGCTGTCCTGCGATCTGGACGCGACCTCCCTCTACGATCTCATGGGGGTCGTGGGGGAGCGGGGCATCCTGTGCGCCTGCATGGAGCCGGGATATGAATGCCACTGGCAGGACAAGCATGGGCGGTGCGCCATCCACTGTCAGCTGGCGGCCTTGCAGCAAAAGCAGGACGAGGCGTTCCGTGCCGTGAGCCTGCGCAGGCTGCTGACCGGCGGATCCGATCCCCAAGATACAAGCAAGCTGTAAAATTTTAAAAGGAGGTACCCCTATGCTGTTTCAAACCACGTCGGCGCACGAAGAGCTGCGCGCGAAGATCCGGAGTTTTGCGGAGGAGGAGATCAAGCCCCTCGCATTTTTAATGGATCAGAACAACGAGTTTCCCGATGAGGCTGTCAAGAAGCTGGGTAAGCTGGGCTGGATGGGCATTCCCTACCCCAAGGAGTACGGCGGTGCCGGTCTTGATGCTCTGAGCTACGCCATCGCGGTGGAGGAGCTGGCCCGTGTGGACGGCGGCACGGGCGTAATCCTCTCCGCCCACGTCTCCCTCGGCTCATGGCCCATTTTCGCCTATGGCACCGAGGAGCAGAAGAAGAAATATCTGGTTCCGCTGGCCAAGGGCGAGAAGATCGGTGCCTTCGGCCTTACGGAGACCAACGCTGGATCCGACGCCGGCGGCACGGAGACCACGGCGCTGGATAAGGGGGACTACTACCTCCTCAACGGCGGCAAGATCTTCATTACCAACGCCCCTAAGGCGGACACCTATGTGGTTTTCGCCGTCACCACGCCGGACATCGGCACCCGGGGCATCTCCGCTTTCATCGTGGAGAAGGGCTGGAAGGGCTTTGAGTTCGGCGACCACTATGACAAGATGGGTATTCGCTCCTCTTCCACGGCGGAGCTGATCTTCAACAACGTGAAGGTTCCCAAGGAAAACCTATTGGGCAAGGAGGGCGAGGGCTTCAAGATTGCCATGTCCACGCTGGACGGCGGACGCATCGGCATCGCCGCGCAGGCGCTGGGCATCGCCCAGGGCGCGTTTGAGCACGCGTTGAGCTATTCCAAGGAGCGCGTCCAGTTCGGCAAGCCCATCGCGGCCCAGCAGAGCATCGCCTTCAAGCTGGCGGATATGGCCACCAAGCTGCGCTGCGCCCGGTTCCTCATTTACTCCGCGGCGGAGCTGAAGGAGCAGCACGCGCCTTACGGCATGGAGTCCGCCATGGCGAAGATGTACGCCTCGGACATCGCGCTGGAGGTCACCAACGATGCCTTGCAGATCCACGGCGGCAGCGGCTACCTCAAGGGCATGGAGGTGGAACGGGCCTACCGCGACGCCAAGATCACCACCCTCTACGAGGGCACTAACGAGATCCAGCGGGTGGTCATCGCCTCTCATCTGTTGGGCAGGCTGGGCAAGAGCTCCGGCGGCGAGAGCCGTTCGGCGGCCAAGAAATCCGCGCCCATCACCGGCATTCGCAAAAAGACCATCTTCCGGGAGGGGGATGCTGCCCAGCAGGTGGCCGACCTTGTGGCGGCGCTGAAGAAGGATGGTCACGACTTCTCCGTGGGCATCCCTATGGATACGCCCATCCCGCAGGCGGAGCGGGTGGTCTCCGCGGGCAAGGGCATCGGGGAGAAAAAGAACATGAAACTGGTAGAGTCGCTGGCCAAGGCCGCCGGCGCGGCCATCGGTTCTTCCCGCCCTGTGGCGGAGACTCTCAAATATCTGCCGCTGAACCGCTATGTGGGTATGTCCGGTCAGAAGTTCACCGGCAATCTGTACATCGCCTGCGGCATCTCCGGCGCATCCCAGCACCTTAAGGGCATCAAGGACGCCTCCACCATCGTGGCCATCAATAAGAACGGTAACGCGCCTATCTTCAAGAACTGCGACTACGGCATCGTGGGCGATGTGGAGGAGATCCTGCCCCTGCTCACTGCCGCGCTGGATAGCGGCGAAAAGCTGCCCGCGCCGCCCATGGTAAAGATGAAGCGGCCCACGCCGCCGAAGCCCGCCCCCATCGGCGACCGCTACGTCTGCAGCGGCTGCGGCTACGAGTATGTGCCGGAGTTGGGCGACGAGGACGGCGAGATCGCGCCCGGTACGCTCTTTGAGCAGCTTCCCGCCGAGTGGGTGTGTCCCGAGTGCGCGGAGACGAAGGATCAATTTGTAAAGGCTTGAGGCCGTGAAGGAGGCAAGATAAGATGTATTGCGTGCGTAAAGTAACGAACGACCTCTACTGGGTGGGCGCCAACGACCATCGCCTGGCCCTGTTTGAAAACTGCTTTCCCATTCCCCGGGGCGTAAGCTACAACGCCTACTGCCTGCTGGATGAAAAGACGGTGCTCTTTGACACGGTGGACTGGTCTGCCTGCCGCCAGCTTTTGGAAAATCTGGCGTATGTGCTGGATGGCCGCGAGCTGGACTACCTGCTGGTCAACCATCTGGAGCCGGATCACGCCGCCTGCATCGAGGAGATCCTGCTGCGCCATCCCAAGGTGAAACTGATCTCCAACGAGAAGGCATTCATGCTCATGCGGCAGTTCGGCTTCCATGTGGACGGACATGAGTGCATCGAGGTGAAGGAGGGCGACACCTTCTCCTTCGGCAAGCACACCGTCACCTTTGTGGGCGCGCCTATGGTTCACTGGCCGGAGGCCATGGTGACCCTCGACGTCACCGACGGCGTCCTCTTTTCCGCCGACGCCTTCGGCACCTTCGGCGCGCTGGACGGCAAGCTGTTCGCCGACGAGGTGGACTTCGAGCGGGACTGGCTGGACGACGCCCGTCGCTACCTTACCAACATCGTGGGCAAGTACGGCCCCCACATCCAGCTCCTGCTGAAAAAGGCCGGCGGCGTTTTGGATCAGATCAAGTACATCTGCCCGCTCCACGGCCCCGTGTGGCGCAAGGATCTGGGCTGGTTCATTGAAAAGTACGACACATGGAGCCGCTATGCCCCTGAGACCCAGGGCGTGCTCATCGTCTACGCCTCTATGTACGGCAACACGGAGAACGCGGCGCAGGCGCTGGCGACGTCGCTCTGCGATAAGGGCATGAGCAAGGTGGCGATGTACGATGTGTCCTCCACTCATGTCTCCCAGCTGATCTCCGAGGCGTTTAAGTACAGTCACATTGTCCTGGCCTCTGTGACCTACAACCTCGGCATCTACCCCGCCATGCATGACTTCCTCATGGATATGAAGGCACTGAATCTGCAAAACCGCACCTTTGCCATCATTGAAAACGGCTCATGGGCGGTGAAGTCCGGTGACCTCATGCAGAAATTCGTCAACGATGAGCTTAAGAACATGACGGTGCTCAACGAGCGGCTCAGCCTCGCCTCGTCCATGGGCACGGACAAGCGCACTGAGCTGGAAGCACTGGCGGACGCTATTCTGGAATCTATGAAGTGACTGGCAGAGAAGCCAAAGCCAAGACAACAAACAGCCCTGCCGCGTCGGCTGCAGAAAAACCGGCTTTCAAAAACAGAGCGGGCAAGCGTGATACTGCGCTTGCCCGCTCTTTGCCCAAAAGGACATGAGAAGTGACCGGAGAAGATGAGAGGATCGAAATGGAGATCAGAAAACGAAACGGGGAGTCTGTTCCCTTTCAACAGGAGAAAATTTTCAACGCCATGAAAAAGGCGTTTGACGGACAGGGCAAGGAGATCGGGAGCAGAGAGATGGATGAGATCCTCGCCACCGTTCTCAACAATCTCTCCGTCACAGTGCCGCTCACCGTAGAACGTGTGCAGGACGAGGTGGAGCGAGCGCTCATGGAGCGCGGACACTATGAGGTGGCCAAGGCGTACATCCTCTACCGCGAAAAGCGGTCTGCGCTGCGCCGTGTCCGGCATACCATCGCGCGGACGGTGGGGGATGACTCGCTTGACGAGGTGCTGCGCCGCATCCAGATGGATTTTACCGAGGAAGTCTACTCCCTCGCGGCGCTTCAAATGAAGTTTGAGAGTTTCTGTCGCCTGGGCATGACTGAGGATGAGCGGGCTGAGGCACTGACCAAGGCGGCGGTAGAGCTGACTACGGCAGAGGCACCCAAGTGGGAGTTCATCGCGGCGCGGCTTCTGAACCACTCCTTTCGCTGTCGCAACGCACAGGAATGGGAGGGGCGCGGCGTCGGCGACCTCTATAGCAGGCTTCGCTATCTGACGGATAAGGGACTCTACGGTGACTATATCCTTGCCCACTATACCCACGAGGAGATTGCCATGGCGGAGGACTTTCTCTGCCCGGAACGGGACGAGCTGTTCACCTACTCCGGCCTTGACCTGCTGCTCAAACGCTATGTGATCCAGTCACGCAGCCGCGTGCCGCTGGAAACACCGCAGGAGATGTTTTTGGGTATCGCGCTGCATCTTGCTATGAACGAAGGCTCTGACCGCATGGGGTGGGTAAAACGCTTTTACGATATGCTCAGCCGTATGGAGGTCACGATGGCGACACCTACCATGTCCAACGCACGAAAGCCCTACCATCAGCTTTCAAGCTGCTTTGTGGACACTGTGCCGGACAGTCTGGACGGCATCTACCGCTCGCTGGACAACTTCGCAAAGGTCTCTAAATTCGGCGGTGGAATGGGGATGTACTTCGGTAAGGTGCGCGCTGCAGGCAGCACCATCCGCGGCTTTCAAGGGGCGGCGGGCGGTGTTATCCGCTGGATCCGGCTGGTCAACGACACCGCCGTGGCGGTGGATCAGTTGGGGATGCGGCAGGGCGCTGTGGCGGTTTACTTAGACGCATGGCACCGGGATCTGCCGGAATTCCTTCAACTGCGCACCAACAACGGCGACGACCGCATGAAGGCACATGATGTGTTTCCCGCCGTGTGCTATCCGGATCTCTTCTGGCGACTGGCGGAGGAGAACATAGACGCACCGTGGCATCTCATGTGTCCGCATGAGATCCTCACGGTCAAGGGCTACGCACTGGAGGATTACTGGGGTACAGAATGGGAGAAGCGGTATCTGGACTGCGTCAATGACCCGCGCATCGAAAAGCGCAGCGTCACCGTCAAGGACATCGTGCGGCTGGTGCTTCGCTCGGCAGTGGAGACCGGCACACCCTTCGCTTTCAATCGCGACAGTGTAAATCATATGAACCCAAACGGCCACACGGGAATGATCTATTGCTCCAATCTCTGTACGGAGATCGCGCAGAACATGGCACCCATCGAGCACATCAGCACTGAGGTGCACACGGAGAACGGCGACACAATTGTGGTGACGGCCACACGCCCAGGTGAGTTTGTGGTCTGCAACCTGGCGAGTCTGTCTCTCGGTAATCTGCCGGTGGAGGACGAGGCCTATATGGAACGCACGGTGGAAACGGCCATCCGCGCACTGGATAATGTGATCGACCTCAACTTCTACCCGTTGGAATACGCGCGGCTTACCAATCAGAAGTACCGCAGCATCGGCCTGGGCGTCAGCGGCTACCACCACATGCTGGCAAAGCGCGGCATCCACTGGGAGAGCGATAAGCACCTTGCCTTCACCGACGCAGTGTTCGAGCTCATCAACTACGCCGCCGTCAAGGCGGACACAGCACTGGCACGGGAAAAGGGTCGTTACGCGCTCTTTGAGGGCAGCGACTGGCAGACGGGCGCGTATTTTGAAAAGCGGGGTTATACCTCCGAAAAGTGGCGGGCGCTTGCGAAAACGGTGGCGGTGCAGGGAATGCGCAACGCCTATCTGCTGGCGGTCGCACCGACCTCCAGCACATCTATCCTCTCCGGCACGTCGGCGGGCATAGATCCAATTATGAAGAAATTCTTTTTAGAGGAAAAAAAGGGCAGCATGCTGCCCCGCGTTGCTCCGGAGCTTTCTATGGATACATGGTGGTACTATAAGGCGGCGCATCTGATCGACCAAAGCTGGTCGGTACGCGCCGCGGGCCTTCGCCAGAGACATATTGACCAGGCGCAGAGCATGAATCTCTATATCACCAACGACTATTCCATGCGTCAGGTGCTCAGACTGTATTTGGAGGCGTGGAGGGCCGGCGTCAAGACCATTTACTATGTCCGCAGCAAGGCCCTTGAGGTCGAGGCCTGCGAAAGCTGCTCGTCATAAGGAGGATAGCATGACGGAACTGAAGAAAAAGCCCCTCTTTAACCCGGAGGGCGACCCTGATGTGCGCCTGCGGCGCATGATCGGCGGCAATACCACAAACCTCAACGACTTCAACAATATGAAGTACGCTTGGGTCAGCGACTGGTACCGGCAGGCCATGAACAACTTTTGGATCCCTGAGGAGATCAATCTCTCGCAGGATGTGAAGGACTATCCACGCCTGCTGTCAGCCGAGCGCAGCGCCTACGATAAAATTCTGAGTTTTCTTGTCTTTTTGGATTCCATTCAGACAGCGAACCTGCCTAATATCGGCGCCTACATTACCGCCAACGAGGTCAATCTCTGCCTGTCCATTCAGGCGTTTCAGGAGTGTGTCCACTCACAGAGCTACAGCTATATGCTCGACACCATCTGTTCCCCCGTGGAGCGCAATGACATCCTCTACCAATGGAAAACGGACGAGCATCTGCTGCGCCGCAACACCTTCATTGGGGACTGCTACAACGAGTTTCAGGAGCGGAAGGACGCTCCCACGCTGCTGCGCGTGATGATGGCAAACTATATTTTGGAGGGCATCTATTTTTACAGCGGCTTTATGTTCTTCTACAATCTCTCCCGAAACGGGAAGATGCCCGGCTCGGCGCAGGAGATTCGCTACATAAACCGCGATGAGAACACGCACTTGTGGCTGTTCCGCAATATCATCACGGAGCTGCAAAAGGAGCAGCCGGAGTTGTTCACCGCCGAGAGCGTACAAGCGCTGCGCGAGATGATGCGTGAGGGCGTGGAGCAGGAGATCGCATGGGGGCATTATGTAATCGGCGACGACATCCCGGGGCTGAACCGGCAGATGATCAGCGACTACATCCGCTATCTCGGCAACCTCCGCTGGACGAGCCTTGGCTATCCCGCATTGTATCCAGGCTTTGAGAGCGAACCGGAGAGCATGGAATGGGTCAGCCAGTACGCCGACGCCAACATGGTCAAGACCGATTTCTTTGAGGCACGCAGTACCGCCTACGCCAAGAGCACCGCACTGATAGACGATTTATAAGAAAACCAAAGACATCAGAATAGGAGATACTACTATGAATTACAGCGCTATGATTCAAAATCGCAGATCCGTTCACGCATTCCGCGAAAAGGAAGTTCCGAGCGAGGCTATCGGCCAGCTCCGATCCTACTATGAAAAGACCTGCCCCTGTCTTATCCCAGAGATTGCAACGGAGTTGATCGTCTTGGACAAGGATGCACAGCCGGCGCTGGAGAGCTCAGCGGGCTATAATCAATTTCTCATCGGAGCACCGCACTACCTGCTCCTTATGTCTGCCCCGCATTCCTATGCGGCCATCAACGCCGGCTACATGATGGAAGATCTCGTCCTTAAGCTGACTGAGTTGGACATTGACACCTGCTGGATGACCTTCACCGACAGCGACAAAATCAAACAGGCACTGTCTCTCGCCACCCCGTTAGAGGTGGCGGCAATCGTTGCCTTTGGCTACGGGGAAAAGACCGCAAAAAAGCTGCGGCTGAATATCCTAAGTATGTCTCAGATCGATGTGCGGGCCGAGCAGCAGTACTACGCGCCCAAAAAGGGTGTGCACGATTTGGTTCACATGGGGAGCTGGAGCAACAAGTCTGGGCTTGACGAGATGATGGACTTCTACGACGATATGCTCTGGCAGTCCATCTACGCCGCTTCGCTCTCCCCCAGCTATCTCAACCGTCAGCCCTATGGCTTCCTTGTGCAGGACCACAGCATCTATTTGGTGCAGCAGGAGGATGCCTACACCGATAATTTGGATGCCGCATTGGATCTCGGTATTGTCATGCTCCACTTCTCCGCCGTCGCCTCCCAGTGGGCGGGGCAGGTACGCTGGGAACTTTCACCTGCTGCGCCCGACGGCCTGCCGGAAGGACTTCGCTCCGCTGCGGTGTACCACATGTAACGACTCTGGGGGAAGCAAGGCAACGGTAAAATGCGCGACCGTCGATCCGCGGTTGAGCGTATGTTTCATTAGAAAAGAAGAACCTATCCGTCAGAGTCTGAGTAAGGAAAATAGGAGGTATTTTTTATATGGCTACCGTCATCTCAGGATGAGGTCACAATGTGGTGTGGGGCGAGACCGGAGTCTTGAGAATACCCAAACAAAGGAAAGGAGCTGACAGATATGGCAGCTATGAATATGAATCAGGAGCAGTTTAAGCAGTTGATCCGGGAGGAAAAGCCTGTTTTGGTGGATTTCTGGGCGCCATGGTGCAGCTATTGCCGGAAGATCGGCCCTGCGTATGAGAAGATTGGAGAGGAATACGCGGACAGCCTTGCCGTCGGCAAAATCAACATTGACGAGGAGCCGCGGCTGGCGGGGGCCGAGGGGATCGAGGACATCCCAACTCTGGTGCTGTACCGGAACGGAAAGGCCGTGGATTCCATCACCGCGCCCGGCTCAAAGGCAGAAATCGACCGTTTCATTCAGGAAGCCTTGGCGAAATAACGGAGGGTTCAGATATGAACAACAATCATGTTTATGATATGCTCGTGGTGGGCGGCGGCCCGGGCGGCTACACCGCCGCCCTGTACGCGGCACGGGCGGGGCTGGACACCATCGTGCTGGAAAAACTGTCCGCCGGTGGGCAGATGGCCCTGACCGAGCAGATCGACAACTATCCCGGCTTTGAGGACGGGATCGACGGCTTCTCTCTGGCGGAGAAGATGCAAAAGCAGGCGGAGCGCTTCGGGGCACGCAGCGAATACGCAGAAGTCCTCCGCATGGATCTGACGGCGGTTCCCAAGCTCGTGGAGACCAGCGAGGGGATTTTCCTGGGGAAAACCGTGGTGCTGGCCACCGGTGCGAACCCCAGAACGCTGGGCGTGGCCAGAGAGTTGGAACTGGTGGGCCGAGGCGTGGCCTACTGCGCCGCCTGCGACGGGATGTTTTACAAGGGCAAAACGGTGGTCGTGGTGGGCGGCGGCAATTCCGCCGCGGCAGATGCCCTCCTTCTCAGCCGCGTGGCGAAAAAAGTGATCCTCGTCCACCGCAGAGACACCCTGCGGGCCACCAAGATCTATCACGAGCCGCTGGCACAGGCCGAAAACGTGGAATTCCGTTGGAACAGCGTCGTTTCCGCGCTGCTTTCCGGGGACAGGCTGACCGGCATCCGCCTGCGGGACACCGTCACCGGTGAGGAAAGCGTGGTGGACTGCGACGGCGTATTTGTCAGCGTGGGCCGACAGCCCGCCACGGCGCTGGCGGTGGGTCAACTGGAGCTGGACGGCGGCGGCTATATCGTGGCCGGAGAGACCACGGAAACCAGTATTCCCGGCGTTTACGCCGTGGGCGACGTGCGGACGAAGCCCCTCCGTCAGGTGGTCACCGCCGTGGCGGACGGCGCGGTGGCAGTTCACATGGCGGAGAAATATATCGCGGAAAACCGATAAGGGAGGTAGATTGAAAAAGCCATGTTTAAGGTCAGGCCGGATACGACCGCAGTGGGGATGCCGACATATCTGCAAGGCAAACTGCCAGAGTGATGGCAGATAAGAAACCCATGTAAGATCGGGAGATATGTTGTCTCTCCATATCCAGTCCACGCAACAGTAAGCAACTGAACACAAAACACAGCCACAGATGTACTCTGCGGCTGTGTTTTTTTGCGTAGTATAGCTGCTTCTTCCATCTGCACAACCCCGACGCTCCGTGGCTGACGGGGTTATCCGCACTTGCCAATACGCCCAAAGAGGGCTCCTTAACGCGCAGAAGGAAAGGGACGGTCAGTCTCCGGCGTTTTGAGAAGGAAATGGCTTTTGTGAAAGTCGAGCAGGCCCTCATCCCGCATTTTTCCAAGCTCTACAGACAGCCCGCTGCGCTCCACACCGAGGTAATCCGCAAGCTGCTGCCTTGAAAACGGAATGTCGAACTCATAGACGCTGCGCCGCTGGGCCTCGGCGGAAAAATAGGACATCAGCTTTGCACGCGTCGTGCGCTGGGCCATGTGGGTGAGCTTTTCGTTGAGCCGCAGGTTCTTCTCTGCCAGTTCGTCCAGCAGGTTGCGGATGATCCGGCTGTGGTGGGAGCAGGCGGAGGGGCACACGCTCAAAACGCGCCTTATATGCAGAAACATCACCGTCACCGCGCTCTCCGCCTCTACGCTCACGTTCAGTACCGCTCCCGGCGCGCAGGCGAATACCTCCGCAAAGGTCTGCCCCGGCCCGGTCTTGGAGAGGATGTTGCGGTTTCCCCAGATATCCTCCTGCACGATGAGGGTGCTGCCCGCCAGCACGAGACCCACCTCCTCCACCTGCTCCCCGGCGCGGAGCAGGCGTGAGCCTTTGGGGAAGGTGTCGATCCTCGCCCCAAGGTAGGAGAGCATGACGGCAAGCTCATCGTCGGAAATGCCGGAGAAAAGCGCCGCCGTATGAAGTACCGGAAAAAATTCTTTCATAAAAAGTTCTCTTTTATTGAAAATTCAACTGACTTGTTGCTCTTAGTATAGTACAATGAACGCACAAAAGCAACAGGAGGATCGAACATGAAACGACGGATCATTGAAATCGATCAGGATAAACGCCCCGTATTTTGACGGCGCACGGCTCCTGATTGCCGCCGACTGCACCGCCTACGCCTACGCCGCTTTCCACGAGTGGTTCATCAAGGGACACATCACCCTGGTGGGCTGTCCTAAGCTGGACGGCGTGGGTAAGGATTCCTTCGAAGAGGCGTGAGCTTTCTGCAAGAGAGGCAAAGACTATGAGCTATGAAAACTGGAAGGACAAAATCGGCACATTTGAAGTGATGGACGTGCGGGGCAAAAAGATGGACTTCTTCCCCGCATTGAAGGCAAAGGCTGCCGCGCTGAAAAACGGCGAAGGACTGCATATCATCCAGACCTTCGAGCCTGTCCCCCTGTACCCGGTGCTGGCCCTTATGGGCTTTGGGCATCACACGGAGAAGGTGAGCGGCAGCGAATATCACATCTGGTTTTATCGAGTGAAGAAAGGAGAATAACCGCATGAGCTACGAAAACTGGAAGAATAAGGCACAGGGGTTTCAGACCGTGGATGTGCGCCATATACAGGGCAGCTTCTTTGAAGGGCTGAAGAAAAGAGCCGAGGCGTTGGAGGTGGGCGAAGGATTACACATCATCCAGATCTTTGAGCCGCATCCACTGTACGCTGTCATGGAGGGCTTGGGCTACGAGCACCACACCGAGCGGCGGAGTGAGGCGGAGTTCCATGTTTGGTTCTGCCGCGTGGAGAAGAAGGAAGGCGACAGCTCCGCTCCCTTCAAGCCGCTGGCTCTTTTGAACTATCCCATGATCGATGAAAAGCTGGGGCAGATCGCCGTGGATTTTTGGGAGACCACATGGCAGAGCGAGAAGCGCGTACTGCCCTACGAAACGCGGCTGCTGCTGTCCCTGACCAACGCTGTCGGTGCGGGCCGGATGAGGCAGGCGGCGCGGGAGCTGGTAAAGGCATATATCCACGGTGTGGAGAGTGCCGCGTTGGACGACGTGTTCGAGCTGCTGGCATGGAATCAGGGCATCGGCTTTTTCAGCAGCGAGATCGGCCCCTCGGCGCTGTTCCAGGCGTACAAGCTCATTAAAAACGGTGAGAAACAGGGCAAGTCCCGGGAGGATATCTGCAGTGCGCTGCGCGAGAAATTCGGGGAGAAGAACCCAGAGATGCAGGTCTTGAACAGATGATAAGGAGTTGTTTTGTATTATGACCATTCAAACGGTAACAGATGCCATCCGCTATGTAGGGGTGGATGATAACACATTAGCACTCTTTGAAAACCAGTACCCCGTCCAGCCTATGGGAGTGAGCTACAACTCCTATGTCATTCTGGACGAGAAAATCGCCGTGATGGACAGCGTGGATGCACGGGCGGCGGAGGAATGGCTTTCCAATGTAGCGCAGGTGTTGGAGGGGCGCAACCCCGACTATCTTGTGGTCACACACATGGAGCCGGATCATTCCGGCAGCCTCATGCGACTGGCACAAAAGTACCCGGAGATGAAGATCGTGGGAAACGCGAAAACATTTACCCTAATCAAGCAGTTCTTCGGCACAGGTGCATTGTCGGAAGACCGTATGCTGGAGGTTGGCGAAAGAGATACGCTTTCCTTGGGCTTGCACCGGCTGCGCTTTCTGCTGGCGCCGATGGTACACTGGCCGGAGGTGATGGCAGCGTATGAAGAGGAGGAAAAGATCCTGTTCTCGGCGGATGCCTTCGGCCGCTTCGGTTCACTGGAACGGACTGCCCGTGCCCCCTGGGCGCCGCAGGCCCGGCGGTATTATTACAACATCGTCGGAAAGTATGGCGCACAGGTGCAGGCGCTGCTGAAAAAAATCTCCGCGCTGGAGATCAAAACGATCTGCCCGCTCCATGGCCCCATGCTCACAGAAGACTTGGGAGAGTATCTGCGGCTCTATGATCTCTGGTCACAATGGAAACCGGAAGAACCGGAGGGCATCCTGATCGTCCACGCGTCCATCCATGGAAATACCGCATACGCATCGGAGGCCCTCAAGAGCAAGCTGGAGGGAAAAGGTGCGCAAGTCACCATGTGCGATCTGACGGCAACAGACCTTTCCTATGCCGTGACCAGCGCATTCTACTGTGGGAAACTGGTGTTGGCCTGCTCCACCTATGACGGAGGACTGTTTCCGCCCATGAAGGAGTTTTTGGAACATTTACAGACAAAGGGATTCCGGAACCGCCGGGTTGGTCTTATTGAAAACGGCTCTTGGGCACCTGCTGCCGCGCGGCTGATGCGCACCAAACTGGAGGAGATGAAGGATATCCACCTTTACGAAACGGTAGTGTCTCTGCGTGGTGCATTGAACCAAACCAGCGAAGCGCAGATGGACGCTCTGGTGGCTGAGCTCTGCGCGGAGTAGGCGGCGAGTCTGGCTTCGTCCGGCCGCCCGATGCCTCAAAAGCAAAACATCGTCGCTGATTTATTTAGACAACAATATGGCGTTGAGTGATGCCGAAGCTTTGAAGATGGATCGAAGCGCAGCCGCAGAGAATATCTGCGGTTGCGCTTTTTGCATTTTGACCATGGTGCAAACGGATGGCTTTGACCGTTACCCTCGATTTCTAAGGAGACACGAAGTGTGCTACATGGAAGCGTATCATAGATCTGCTCCATAGCCACGCCCTCACTGCGCCAGCGTTTCCCGGATAGCCGCCGTCCAAGCCCTCCCGGGTCTCCACTATTCCCGCCTTTTTCAGCACCGCCTGCACCCGGCGGACGCGGGTGGGATTGGTGCAGATGTTCTCCGCCAGCGCTTCGCTGCTGAGGGAGCGTTCACTGTGGCTCAGGCAGACCAGCGCATGGACGGCCAGATTAAAAGAACTGTCCACAATCATCCCTCCTTCACAAGCTCGTAGGGCCAGTCGATGACACCGCCGAGACGGTATGCGCTTTGTCCAAACTAGATGTCTACCAGAAGATCACGGTAGACCTGAAGATGGATGAGTTGGACGTGACTGCTGCGGAGAACAAGGCTACCTATGAAGAGA
Source organism: Faecalibacterium sp. Marseille-Q0746 (assembly GCF_017377595.1). Classification (NCBI taxonomy): domain Bacteria; kingdom Bacillati; phylum Bacillota; class Clostridia; order Eubacteriales; family Oscillospiraceae; genus Faecalibacterium; species Faecalibacterium sp. Marseille-Q0746. Next base: position 57,596 of record NZ_JAFREI010000019.1, read on the forward strand.
TCCGGGAGTACGTCAAGGAGCACACCGGTCTGAACGTGAGCAACCTCTATATTGCACAGGTCAAGCGCAAGTGCGGCATCAAGGAGCGGCAGAACTACAACAAGCCTAAGGCTGAGAACCCCAAGCAGTTCAAGTGCCCGCCGGAGAAGGAAAAAGCCATCCGGGAGGCACTGAAGTATTTTAAGATGATTTGAAATGAAAAATAGACGGATGTCTGTCAACTGGCAGACATCCGTCCGTTTTTATGATAATCTGTTATGATCGCAGTTCCTCAAGCAATGCCGTGCAGCCTTCCAGTATATCCTGCCATGTGGCTTCAAAATCTCCTGTGAACCATGGGTCTGCCACTTCACGGGGATGATCCGTATGCGCCATCAGCAGCGAGACTTTATGCTGTGGGTCTCCGCCGACAAGCCGCAGGATGTCGCACAGATTACTTTCGTCCATGCCAATCAGATGATCATACCGTGCATAATCCAGCCGGGTCATCTGCCGGGCGGTCTTGCCGTTGCAGTCGATGCCATGTTCTGCCAGCTTCTGCCGTGCAGGAGGATAGACCGGATTTCCGATTTCCCATGCACTGGTGGCGGCTGATGCGATTTCAAATTGCTCGGATAGTCCTGCCTTGGACGTAAGGTCTTTCATCACATACTCCGCCATCGGGCTTCGGCAGATATTTCCGAGACAAATAAATAAGATCCTGGTCATGCCGGGTCGTTCTCCTTTTGGCTTACAAAAGCATAGCCGCCGTGGGTAGTGCGGATAAAGCTACCGCAGCCGGCCAGCTTCTTTCGCAGATTGGAAACGGTATTTGCCACGACCTTTAAGGTGTCGTCACAGTTTTGTCCCCACACAGCACGGAAAAGCTCTTCTTTTGAGAAGATTTGTCCTTCGTGGGAGGCAAGCATCAGCAGCAAATCGAACTCCAGTCGTGTAAGGGAGACTTTTCTGCCGTTGCACGACACTTCGTGGGTCATTCCATCCAGTGTAAGCCCCGGAAGAACCAACTTCTCCCATGAATCAATGGATATTTGCTCTGCCTCGATGTGCTCTCGTTCCAGAAGCATCCGGATCTTCTGCTCCAGTTCCGGGTCAGGCTGTCGGGTCTTTATAACGATCATGGCAAACTCCTGCGTGTATTTTACTCTGCGGCGGTATCCATTTCCCGGAGCAGGTTTACCATCTCGATGGCACTGACTGCACAGTCATAGCCTTTATTACCTGCTTTGGTGCCTGCCCGCTCGATGGCCTGTTCGATGTTTTCGGTGGTCAGTACACCAAAGAGGACGGGAACCCCGCTTTCCAGCGAGACCGTGGCAATGCCTTTGGAAACCTCATTGCACACATAGTCGTAATGGCTGGTAGAACCGCGAATCACGGCACCAAGGCAGATCACAGCATCATACTTTCCGCTTTTTGCCATTTTAGAGGCAACCAGTGGGATCTCAAAAGCACCCGGAACCCATGCAACATGAACATCAGCGTCCTGCACATCGTGCCGGAGCAGGCCATCCATTGCTCCGCTCAGAAGTTTGGACGTGATAAATTCGTTGAAGCGGGCAGCTACGATACCGACCTTGATGTTCTGAGAAACCAGCTTGCCTTCAAATGTTTTCATTTTTAAATACCTCTTTCGTTGTTAATATTCCAGAAGATGCCCCATCCGTGCCTGCTTCGTTTTCAGGTAAAACAGGTCATACGGGGTCGCCGTCATCTGAATGGGTACGCGCTCGGAGATATCCAGCCCAAACTCGGAGAGCTGATATACTTTGTCCGGGTTATTGGTAAGCAGGCGCAGGCTTTTTACGCCAAGTTCCCGGAGGATCTGCGCGCCGAGATAATACTCCCGTTCATCTCCATGGAACCCCAGAGCGAGATTGGCTTCCAGCGTATCCATGCCCTGCTCCTGAAGTTCATAGGCACGCAGTTTGTTGATCAGACCGATGCCCCGGCCTTCCTGCCGCATATAGAGCAGGATACCCCGGCCTTCTTTTTCGATCTGCGTCATGGCAGCGGCCAGCTGCTGGCCGCAGTCACAACGCAAAGAGCCAAATGTATCTCCTGTCAGGCATTCCGAGTGGACGCGGCACAGAATATCCTTTCCATCGCCAATGTCACCTTTTACCAGTGCAATGTGATGCTCTCCGTTCAGGCGGCTCACAAAACCATACGCTCTGAAGGTGCCATACTTGGTGGGCAGGTTCACTGCCGTCACCTGATCGACCAGTTTATCGTGACACTTGCGGTACTCCTGTAAATCACGGATGGTGATGAATTTGATCTGGAAACGCTCTGCCAGCTTTGCCAGTTCAGCGGTGCGCATCATCGTGCCATCCTCCCGCATGATCTCGCAGCACAGGCCGCATTCTTTCAGCCCTGCCAGACGGCACAGGTCAACGGTTGCTTCCGTGTGACCGTTGCGCTCCAACACACCGTTCTTTTTTGCCAGAAGGGGGAACATATGGCCCGGTCTGCGGAAATCTTCTGCTTTTGCGTGATCGTCCACACAAGCCATCGCCGTAATGGAACGCTCTGCGGCAGAAATGCCCGTAGAAGTAGAAACGTGGTCGATGGACACCGTAAATGCCGTTTCATGGTTGTCGGTGTTATACTGCACCATCTGCGGAAATTGCAGCTTCTGGACGAAAGCCTCGGACATCGGCATACAGATCAGACCTTTGCCGTGGGTCGCCATAAAGTTGATGTTTTCGGTGGTGGCAAATTCGGCAGCACAGATGAAGTCCCCCTCGTTTTCACGGTCGGGGTCATCCGTTACCAGAATGATTTTTCCTTGCTTCAGGTCTTGCAAAGCTTCGGGGATGGTATTGAAGTTCATCGTAAACTCTCCTTAAAAGCCGCAGCGCAGCAGCATTTCTTTTGTGAGCGTGTTTTGCTTCGGTGTTTCTGATGGAAGCAGCCTCTCGATATATTTTCCAACAACATCGGTTTCCAAATTGACAAAATCCCCTTTGTGCCGTTGGTTCAGGTTCGTTTGACGGACGGTGTGCGGTATCGTGGACACGGAAAAGCCCGTAGGTTCCACCGCAGCCACGGTCAGGCTGATACCGTCTATTGTGATAGAGCCTTTTTCAACGACATAGCGAAGGATCGCAGAATCTGCATGAATGGTGTACCAGATAGCCGTATCGTCTTTTCGGATATTAGCAATGCGTCCGACGCCATCCACATGGCCTGCTACGATGTGTCCGCCAAAACGTCCGTTGGCCGGCATGGCACGTTCCAGATTGACAGCACTTCCAACGGTGAGCTGTGCAAGTGCAGAGCGGTTCAAGGTCTCGTGCATGACATCCGCAGCAAAGCTATCCGGGAAGAGCTGCCTGACGGTCAGACAGATGCCGTTGACGGCGATGCTGTCGCCGATTCTGGTTTCTTCCAGAACCGTTTTTGCACGAACAGTCAGTACGGCGGAATGCTGTCCCCGATTGATGGATTTTATTGTTCCGACTTCTTCCACGATTCCGGTAAACACGGGTACTCCACCTCACTTTCGATCAGGAAATCTTTGCCAAGCTGTTCCAATCGGCTGTTCTTCAGGCGGAATGCAGCATCCGGAAGCGGGACACCTGCACCCTCAATGGGTACTTTGGCATCCCTTCCTCCGAACAGCTTCGGGGCAATGTAAGCCTGTACCTGCTGCACGATGCCGCTTTCCAGTGCAGACCAGTTCAAGGTTCCGCCGCCTTCCAGCAGAATGCTGTCGATCTGCTCCTGCCCCAGCTGTTCCATCAGTTGCAGAAGATTCACATGACCGCAATGCGCTTCCAGACAAAGGACCCGGCACCCGGCCTGTTGATATGCCGCCTGCTTCTCCGGGTCGCCGCAGCAGGTCGCAAGAATGGTCGGAACCTGTTTGGCGGTCATGACCACCTGTGATTGCAGCGGTGTCCGCAAATGTGTATCACAGATGATCCGGACGGGATCACGACCACCCTCTATCCGGCAGGTCAGCAGCGGGTCATCTGCTAGGATGGTTCCGACTCCCACCATAATGCCGCGGAATCGGTGTCGCTGCCGTTGAACATGATTCCGGGCAATTTCCCCGGTGATCCATTTAGAAGCGCCTGTGTATGTGGCGATTTTTCCATCCATCGTCATGGCGTATTTCATGGAAACGAAAGGGCGTTTTGTGGTGATATAGTGGAAGAACACCTTGTTCAGCGCATCGCATTCCTCTTGCAGAACATTTTCGGTCACATCTATGCCGTGTGCGCGCAGGATTGCAATTCCTTTTCCAGCCACCAGCGGATTCGGGTCAGCAGAACCCACGACCACCCGGTGGATGCCTGCACCCAGAATCGCATCCACGCAGGGCGGCTGCTTTCCGTAATGGCAGCACGGCTCCAATGTCACATACATGGTCGCTCCCTGCGGATCTTCGGTGCAGGATGCCAGCGCATTGCGCTCCGCATGAGCCTGACCGTATTTCTGGTGCCAGCCCTGTCCGATGATCCTGCCCTCTTTTACGACCACGGCACCCACCATCGGGTTGGGCGATGTCCACCCGCAGCCCTTTTTTGCAAGCTGCAAAGCCAGACGCATATAGTCTTTGTCGTTCATCGTGTTGCCTCCAAAAGAAAAAGCCCTGAACAAAAACGTTCAGGGCAAGCCGAAAAAACACAAGGGATCCTTGTGCAAAAAAGAAAGCTCCAGAATGCAAACGCATCCCAGAGCAGCCTCCACAAGCGCAGGACCGTACGGGTTCTGCACTTGATATCTTCTTTCATCCAGACTGTACTGTCGGCTTCGGAGTTTCACCGAATCATGCCTTACGGCTCGTGGGCTGTACCACCGGTAGGGAATTGCACCCTGCCCTGAAGATTTCTGATTCAATTACAGCGGCATTATAGCACGGCTTCTTTCGGATTGCAAGGGCATTCTACAAACCGGGACGAAACCGGGATGAAGCGAATCGCTACAACAATAAAATCACATCGTCCGTAGGACAATGTGAACGGAGAATCCAAAGGGGCGCGGGTCGCCAGTGGCGACCTCAAAATGCGTTGCATTTTGAAGCGCTTGACCGAGCCGACAGGCGAGAGCAGCGCCCTTTGGCACACGACTTTGCTTGCAAAGTCTATTCCGAACAAGACGGTACGAATGGGAGGTGCTGGAAATGGCAGCAGAAAAGACTAAGGTCTACACATGAAGGTAGATACCACTGCCATTGAGCAGGAGATCGCCGCCTATGAGAAGCAGCTACGGCAGCACTACTCCACAAAATCCCGGCTTATGGAGGAGATCGACAGCCTTGACCCGGACGACCGGCACTTTATCGCCCGAAAATCTGACCTTGACGACCGCCTTTATAAGATGTACGATAAAACCGAAGAGGTGGAAAATGGACTGATGGATGCCCGGGCAAAGAAGCAGGCCATTGAAGCCGACAAAATCACAGGCGACAACATCTATAAGATCCTGATTTGCTTTGACAAGCTTTATGCCACCATGACCGAGGCGGAACGCCGCAGACTGGTGGAAATTTTGATCGACGAGGTGCAGATCTACCCGGAACGCCAGCCTAATGGACAGTGGCTGAAGTCCGTCCGGTTCAAGCTGCCCATCATCGACCATGACCTTGAATTGAATTTGGACAATCAGGATCGTGTCGAAGTCGTAGACGCTCTGATACCCCAGCGCCAGCAGCTTTTGTGCAGCATCCTTGCTGCGGCGGCCGCTGCGGCAGTAGATCAGCAGCGTCGCCTCCTTATCGGGCAGCGTCTCGGGCATTTCGCTCCCGATGCTCTCGTTGGGCACAAGGACGGCGTTTTCAATATGCCCGCCATCGTATTCCTCCCGGGTGCGGACATCCACCACCACGATCTCCTGCGAGATCATCATCTCATAGGCTTCCTCGGCGCTGATCTTATGATACGCCGCCTTGCCGGGAGCGTCCTCCTCTGTCGGCACCGGCTTGTCCTTGGTTCCCCCGCAGCTCACCAGAAGCAGTGCAAGCACGGCGGCAAGTGCCGCGAAAAGCAATATCTGACGCATAATCAACCTCCAATGCAACTGTGTTTACTGCTGATACAGTTTATATTGAAATATAACAGATACAGTTAAAACTGTTAAGGTACTTCGAGGCAGCTTTTGGCGCACAAGCCCTTTGTGGTTGTTGACAGAGAAAAAAATATAGGTATAATAAAAGCAAAATAATAAGACTCATTCTTGCATTTAGAGGGTTGGCGGTATGCCAAAATACGCAGAGGAGATATTGGCCGCCGTAACGGAGCTGCAGCAGCATCCCAAGGCGGAGCAGGTGTTCCTGGAGATGAAAAGGGAGCATCCCAGCATCGCTCTGGGTACGGTATATCTGCCCCCCTGCCGGGAGCAGGAAAAAGACAATCTTATGGAGGAGAAGTATTATGAACGCAAACGTATCTAAGCTGCTCAACGAGCAGATCAATAAGGAGTTCTACTCCGCCTATCTGTATCTGGACTTTGCCAACTACTACGCCGCCGTCGGACTGGACGGCTTTGAGAACTGGTACCGGGTACAGGCGCAGGAGGAACGGGATCACGCCATGCTGTTTTATCAGTATTTGCAGAATAACGGCGAGGGTGTCACCTTTGAGGCTATCGCAAAGCCGGAGTGGGAGCGAGGCGACCACATGGCTCCGCTGAAAAAAGCACTGGAGCACGAGAAGCTGGTCACCGCCAGCATCGATGCCATCTACGCCGCCGCACACGAGGTCAGGGACTTCCGTACCATGCAGACGCTGGACTGGTTCATCAAGGAACAGGGCGAGGAGGAGAAGAACGCCGCCGACCTCATTACCAAGATGGAGCTGTTCGGCGGTGACAGCAAGGGGCTGTATATGCTAAACAGCGAGCTGAAGGCACGGGTCTACACCGCGCCCTCGCTGGTGCTGTAAGCCCCGCGCGTCTGCGGGCTTTCGCATCAGGCAAAAGGCAGACTGCATACAGGTGGTCTGCCTTTTCTTCCACCAGACGGTTAGATTGTGCTAACTGCGTATAAAACAGAAAAGACTTCAGAACTTGAACAAGGAAAAGGAGATTGAAACCGTTACCCTCATGGTGCGCCGGTATTGTTGTGGCGTGCATGGGACAAGGGGTGAGGCGCTTTGTCCGGCGTGCAATGCACTGCTGGAATACGCCAGAGAGCGGCGGGACAGATGCCTGCACGGGAAAATTTAGTGGCACTTTGAATCCTTTCCGAGAGGCACAATGCGGCAAAAAATAAAGAAGAGATAAGGGCAACGGCTATGAAAGAACGAAAGACCTTCTGGGACAAAAATGCCGGTCGTTACGACCGCTTTATGCGAAAGGATCGGGCGGCATACGAAGAGATGTATAAGCTGATCCGACCGGTGGTGAAAGCCAAAACGGTGCTGGAGCTGGCGACCGGCACGGGACTGATTGCAAAGCACATTGTGAACGCGGCAGCGCACATCGAGGCGACGGATGCCTCTGCGGAGATGATTGCAGAGGCCAAGCGTGATAACCACTCTGCCAAGCTGCACTTTTCCGTGCAGGATATGTTCCGCCTTCCCTATGCGGATAAGTCCTTTGATGTGGTGATCGTGTCCAATGCGCTGCACATCGTGCCGCAGCCGGAAAAAGCCCTACAAGAAATCAAGCGGGTGCTGAAAGAGGACGGCGTGCTCATCGCGCCGACCTTCACCCACGCGGGAAACTCGTTTTCCGGCAAGGTCAAGGCATTTTTCATGAAGCTGGCAGGCTTCCCTCTCCACAGCAGATGGACGAGCGAGGAATACCTGCGTTTCCTGCGGCAAAACGGCTGGACGGTGCGGAAAAGCGCTGTCCTGAAAGCTTCGTTCCCGCTGACCTATGCCGAGTGTGTAAAAATGGAGGTGTGATATGGATCTCAACGGCTTGAAGCGCTGCAACGACTGCTTCGGCTATGCGGCGGGCGACGCCCTGATCTGCCGTGTAGCTGACGCGCTGAACGATGTGTTCCCCGGTGAAGCCTGCCGCATCGGCGGGGACGAGTTCGTGGTCATCTGCTGCCCGGTCACGCAGGAAAAATTTGAACAGCAGGTGGAAGCTCTGCGGGCGGCACTGGTCCGCCATCAGGTGGATGCAGCCATCGGCTCGTTTTGGCAGTCGTTGGTCGAAGACCTGCCCGCCTTCCTCCGCGAAGCCGACGACCGGATGTACAGGGAAAAAGAACGCCAGAAGCGCGCAGCGCGGCCCTCGGTTTAGGCGAACCGTTCTGGATACAATAAAACATATAATAAATAAGCAG